>CAVKUW010000041.1:0-82339 GCA_963659815.1 Butyricicoccaceae bacterium | reverse complement strand
TTAAGAAAATATATGACTGCACAAATCCAGCAAAAAATGTGTCCTGCTTGTTGAACACACAAGTAATTACCACACTGAGCACAATCATCATAAGTAAACCGACGGACTTGTTCTTCTTCGAGTTTGCATCCAGCTCTTCCTGCGTGGTAATGCCTTTCTCGATCGCACGCTCCCGGATTGCCGGTGGATAGTTGTAAATCTGTCTTCTCGCGCCCTGTATCCTGAATAAAATCAGCATAAACGCGGAATAAACCGCACTGTAAATAACTGCTTCTAAAATAATCTTCCCTGCCATATGTATGCTCCTTTGTCTTTATTTTTGTATCGCTGCATACTGATAGATGCAGTCGAATATCAGATCAATGTTCGTCTCAAAGACATCTCCGATGAATGTCTCCCGGTTCTCCACCATACTGTAGATGGTCTTGAAGAAATTGATGATCACCCGGATATCAACATCCGGTCGAATGCCATCAATATACGTGAGATATTTTAGCGCCTCCGCTTCGCCATGCTCTGCACTAAATATCCCATCCTTCGTGCGATGTGATTTCAGCCATACCCAGTCATCGAAGGTAAGCTCCATCAGAATGTTGTTCTCCGGTCGGAACGAATCCCGGAACCACCATACCGCCTGCTCCAGCGTAAGCTTACTGCCACTTTGCAGGATCGGCAGAATCTGCGCCATCCATGTTTCATTCTGCGATTCGATCAGTGCCCGCACATACGCTTCCTTTGAATCAAAGAAATGATAAAAGGTGCCTGTTGCGATCTCCGTCCGCTCGGCAATGATTGATACTTTCATCTTCTTTAATCCCAGTTCCCGAATCAGGTCATATCCAAGTGCGATCAGCTTTGCCCGGATCTCCTGTCGTTCATTCTCTGTGAAATTTGCCGGCATGTGATTCCCCCTTTCGATTCTTCAATGAATTTTTTTACACTTTATTCATTGGGTGGAATTGTAACACATACAGCCTGTAATTACAATAGATTAAGTCACTTGCTTATTGCGATAATTTATCACTTTTTACAATCAGCATAGATACAATCACAACGACTATCTCGGTAATCGGAAACGCAATCCAGATTCCCCACATATGGAATAACAAATTACATACCCACATAACCGGAAGGAGCAAAACTGCCTGCCGCAGTAATTGAATCACAATGCTTTGTATCAGTTTGTTCGTCGCCTGCGCATAAGTCGCTGCCATCGTGGAAATTCCGCTGAATACAAATCCGATTGCCATAATCCTCATAGCCGGAACGCCGAACTCCCGCATAGCCCTTGATGCAGAAAATAATGTTAATATCTGGTTTGGGAATGCCAAAACCAACAATGTACCAGCTGCCATCATGCATATCGCAATCTTTCTTCCACTGTGATACGTCTGCTGCAACCGTTCCTTCTTTCCCGCGCCATAATTGAAGCTCATAATCGGCAGGCAGCCCTGAATCAGGCCATTCACTGTCATAACAATCAACTGCTGCACTTTGAAATACGCGCCGAAGAACGCCACTGCAGTATCTGAATATGCTACTAGAAATATATTTACAAAGGTCACCATAAATGATCCTAACGCATTCATAATAAAGGACGGAAGTCCGCTGGCCAACACCTCCCTTAACATCTTTCCTTCAAAATGGAATCCCCGGAACTGCAGACGAACCTTCTGCTTCGTAAACAGAATCATAGCCAATGCGATCAACATGGATAAAGTATATCCAAGCACCGTGGCAAGTGCCGCTCCTGCGATTCCCATTTTCGGAAATGGTCCAATTCCGAAGATCAACAACGGATCAAATATAAAATTAAATACAACTCCCGCAATCTGAAACCACATTGGAGCCAGCATATTTCCGGTCGCCTGCAACTCTTTCTGAATCAGAATATGCACCATATTCGGGATCTGCATGAATGCACAGATCTGCATATAGGTCATGCCATAGGAGAATATCTGCGCATCATTTGTAAAGGCACGATAGTATGGCTTCACGATTGCGAGCACGATCAGGTTCACGCATATTCCAAGAATCACTGAAACAATCAATCCAAGTGTTGCCACGCTATTTGCCTTCTCCTGCTTTTTCTGTCCGAGATAACTGGCTATGCGTACATTCACACCGACACCAAGCCAGATAGACAGCGCATTCATCAAAGTTGTAATCGGGAAAGACAATGATACTGCAGCCAGTGCCTGCTCATTGATTTTTGCAACAAACATACTGTCTACCAGATTGTATGAATACTGCAAAAACATAGAGAATAACGGTGGCATGGACATCTGCAAAATCAGCTTATTTATCGGTTCCCATCCCATTTTGTTATCTGCTTCCATAGTACCAGCTCCTTTCCAAAATAAAAAAGTCACACCCAAACAAATGGGTGTGACGAAAATATTTATTAGAAAAATTCACACAAATTTTCTACGCACAGTATAGCACAGGTGCATTCAAAATGTAAATATATTTTTCTACAATTTACACGACATTCCTACAATTCCGAATATTGCCAAATCCTTTCCAACTATTGTATAGTGAAATTATGAATAAAAACGGAGGGTTGCTTATGAATTACGCATTTACAAACGGAAAGATTCTGGACGGAACCAAAGACATGCATGTACAGACTAGTCTTTGCATCCTCGTACAGGATAGCACGATCACCGATATCGTACCGGATACAACCGATCTTTCTAGCTACAAAATCATAGATTTACAGGGACGTTATATCATGCCCGGACTCATCAACATGCATGTGCATCTTGCCGGAAATGGAAAGCCACAGAAAAAACAGCGCGATAACGAGAAGCTCGTAAAGAAGATTATGAGTTCTTCCCTGACACGCGCTGTCGCTTACAAAATGGTTGCCGGTTTTGCAAAGGACGAACTGCTGAGTGGTGTCACGACAATACGGACCGTCGGCGGACTTGGGAACTTCGACACCCGCCTGCGAGATGAAATCGCTGCCGGAACAAAAGTCGGTCCGCGTATCCTTGCCGCGAATGAAGGTATCTCAGTTCCGGGTGGACATATGGCTGGTTCCGTTGCCATCGCTGCTGCCTCCATCCCGGAAGCACTTGCACACCTCGAACAATCAAAAAAAGAAAAGGTCGATCTCATCAAACTCATGATCACCGGTGGCGTGTTAGACGCCAAAGAAAAGGGTGTGCCGGGTGAGCTCAAGATGTCACCGGACATGGTGCGCGCTGTCTGTGACAAAGCACACGCCGACGGCTATATCGTTTCCGCCCATGTGGAATCTCCGGAGGGTGTCCGCGTAGCTCTGGAGAATGGTGTCGACTCGATCGAGCACGGTGCGAAGATGGATGATGCAATGATCAAATTATTCAAGGAACGGGGTGCATTCCTCTGCACAACGATTTCTCCGGCTTTGCCATATGCACTCTTCGACCGTTCAATCACGAATGCAACTGAAGTCGAGCAATATAACGGCAATGTTGTATTTGAAGGAATCGTGGATTGCTCGAAGAAAGCGCTAGATAACGATATCCCGGTGGTACTTGGTAACGATGTTGGCTGTCCGTGGATCACGCAGTACGATTTCTGGCGCGAGTTGTACTACTTCCACCAATACGTCGGTGTCTCGAATGCATTTGCGCTGTACACGGCGACCAGACGAAGTGCCGAGCTTGCCGGAATCGGTGATATCACTGGTTCGATTGAAAAGGGAAAAGCAGCCGATCTGATCGTGACTGCGAAGAATCCTCTGGATGATCTGCGTGCACTCCGCAACGTAGAGATGGTTGTGAGTCACGACGCGGTCATCGACCATCCGAAGATCAAAAAGAAAAAACAAGTAAAAACAGAATTAGATAAATTTCTGTAAGGAAGATCAAAAAACTGGGAGCATATCATATCAAACACTCCCAGTTTATATATACAAGATTTTAATATCCAAGCGTGTCATTTACCATAATTACATGGATTCTTCCCTCGTGACGGGAATATCGCGTAATCAGGAACTGACAGCAGAGTGTATCCGGTGATTTACAATCGGAACATTTACCGGTCACCTTGCAAGGTGTCTTCACATCAAACCGCTGGGCGTTTGCTGGAGCTGCCACATTTCTGGCACGCTTCATCGCCTCGTCAAGATCGGAACAAACTTTGTTCATACCAACGATGAATAACACCTTCTTCGGTCCCTGTGCGATGCAGGAAACGCGGTTGGAATTTCCATCGATATTCACCATGATACCATCGTTCGTCATCGCATTGGCACTTGATAAGAATACATCCGCATCATACGCTGCCAGCAGTCCCTCACGCGGTGTCATATTCGAGCGGTCAATATAATTATAATTTCCTGCCTGCAAAGCATCGATCAGTCCGATCTCCTGTGCACTCTGGCAGCCACCCATAGCGACGGAGCTTCCCTCGCCAATCACTTCAAGTGCCAGCTTCACAGCCTCTTCCTTATCTGCTGCATAGTAGCCAGTCATGTTCCGGGAATTCAAGCCCTTGATAACCGTCTGTGCCAGAATCTCGTTTCTTTTTCTCATATTCTCGTTCATGTCCTTGTCCTCCATTCTCTAAGTTTCCACCTGCTTAAATGCTCTCAAACATCTACACTTTCCCATATCATTTTACCACAAAATGTCAATCACGCATAATTTTTTCATTCGACCGCTTTTTTCTTACGTCCATAATGAATCCAGTAGTACACCGCATTCAAAATAATTCCAAATACGGTTGCAACCGGTGCAGCAAGTCCGATCATCGTAAGGCTTGCATCCGGCTGGATACTCATATAATAAGCGAGCGGCAGACGCACAAGCAACGTCTGCATCAGTCCCTGCATCATGACCCATACCGTCCGGTCATGTCCATTGAAATAACCGATCATACTGAATAAGATGGCTGTCACAATCGTCTCCGGTGCAAAGCCCTTCAGATACTCGTATCCGCGCTGTACAACTGCGGTATCCTTCGTAAATATCCCGGTGAGCAGATCACCCTTGAACAACACAAATACGAACACGATACACCCAATTGCAAGTCCGATTCCAATTCCGGTAAACATGGCTTTCTTCGCCCGCTTCTCATTTCCGGCACCAACATTCTGTGATACGAAAGATGCCATCGACTGCATCAACGCACTCGGAATCAACATGGCAAAGCTTACGATCTTACACGCCACACCATATCCGGAGGATGCCATCAATCCAAGCCGATTGATAAATGCACAGAGTGCAAGGAATGATATCTGTGTCAGACATTCCTGCAAAGCGAGCGGAAGTCCAACCTTCATGGCACGCTTGCAGTTCTCATTGATACGGAAATCCTTCTTCGTAATTGTAAATGGCAGCCGCTTCTTGATGAGCATGGTCAACGCAAATATGACACTGACCGCCTGTGCAAATACAGTCGCAATCGCGGCACCTGCGGCGTCCATATGGAAACCGGCTACCAGTGTCAGATCACCGACGATATTGACCACACATGCAATCGCTACGAAGATCAGCGGTGACTGGCTGTCTCCAAGTCCCCGGAAGATCGCTGCAAGTACATTGTAAGCAACAATAAAGAAGATTCCACCGCCGCAGATACGCACATAGACCGACGTTGCTCCAACTGCTTCCTCCGGTGCCTGCATCAGCACGGAAATCGGGTGTGCCAGCGTGATCATCGCAACAAATAACACAACTGAGATAATCGCAAATACAACCGTTGCTCCACCGATCAAAGGACCGATCTGCTGTGTATCCTTCTCCCCGATATAACGCGCGATCAAAACGGTAATACCCATCGCAAACTGTGTCACTACAAATGTCACCAGATTCAGAACCTGACTGCCTGTGGATACTGCCGAAAGTCCTGCAGTCGTTCCAAACCGCCCTACCACGAGCAGATCGACCGCGCCATACGCCGCCTGCAGGATCAAGGCACCCAGAATCGGCATCATGAACCGGACCATCTTCCCTAATATATTTCCCTGTGTAAAATCTGACTTTGCACTACTCAATCTCAACACTCCTCTCACTCATCACGTTGTATAATTTCTCAATCGTCTGTATCATGCAGTCTGCCTCTTCCTCGGAAATGCATTCGAGGTACGGGCAAAGCCGATTGTAATAATTCGTATCGTATTTCACCGACAGCACTTCTCCTTTTTCTGTTACCTGCACATAAGTGATACGTCCATCCACGCTCGATGTCTTCTTCGTCAGATAGCCTTTTTTTACCATCTCCGTTACCGTACGTGTAACTCCCGGTCTCGGCAGTTGCAAGTAGTCACTGATATCTGAGATCTTCACCTGCTCCTGCCTGCGTTTCAATATATGAATCACATCAATATACTGAACATACGCCGGTGCTACCCCCTCCGGTAAAGGTGGGAGCAGTTCCCGGACTCGTTTTGCCTGATAACAGGCATCTAGCATACGTTTAATTTTATCTGGACTCATAGGCACTCCTTTTCTTAAATTTGTACATTTTTATTTCTATGTATAGACTAATTTCTTTTGCCAGTCTGGTATATAATTACCCGTGGTAATTATCATAAGTAATTATATGACTCATGTTACGAAATGTCAACCTCATATTGTCCTGCATTCATTTTTCTTCTATAATGTTTTTGTTATATGAAAACGAACGGTCAATATCGACTTGGAATACAGAAATGGAGAATTATAAATCACACATGTTAACACCAGATTATTTTGACAAATTTACCTGTACTGCGGACAAATGCCCGATCACCTGCTGTCAAGAATGGAAAATCGCGGTTGATGCGGACACAAACCGCCGCTGGAAGAAGCTTCTCCCGCCGGATACCGTATCAGAGTGCCGCAAGAATTTAAGTGCCTACACGACGAAGAAGGACGGGCAGCGTGTAATCGAATTAGACGCAATGCATCGTTGTCCTTTCTTAGATGATGCAAAGCTGTGCCGCTTGGTTTCTGCTTACGGAGATTCTGTCCTCTCAGAGACATGTGCAACCTTCCCACGGGAATATCATACCTTCCACAACCACAAGGAAGCGATGCTCATGCCATGCTGCCCGGCAGTGATCGATCTATGGAGAGATACACCACTTAATTTCCCACAGGTGTTTGAGCCAGACGCACTCTTTTTGATCCGTGCTTCGATCATAAATCTGATTCAGGATACAAACACTTCAATCGAAGAAGCTTTGTTAGAAAGCTTCTATGTCCTGTCTGAACTGGCGAAACATACACCAATCACCGCAGCAACGGTGACTGAATATTTCTCCCCTGCTTCACTGACAGAGCTTCGTGTAGCCATCCGCAACGTAGAACTCCCGGTTGCTGACACATGGATGGAATGCAATGAGCTGTTGCAGGATTTATCTGTGAATTATATCGAAGAGGGCTTGTACGCCCCTTACTTAAACCCGTTAATTGCGCTGGCAGAACAATTTACTGCACCAGACGATCATAAACTCACTGCCTTTCACCGGCAGCTACATGCTTACGATATTCTGTTTCGCAATTACCTCGCAAACGAAATATTCTCTGACCTGCTTATGCCAGAGGATACGATTGACGATATGCTGTTACATCTGGAATGGACTGCTATGGAATATGCATCCATCCGGCAGAGCCTTTTTCTTCTCTGCTCTGCCGAAGGAGCAAATGATCTTTCTTATGAAACCGTCCGTGACTACATCGTGATTCTGTCACGCATGACCGGTTATGAAGATGCGGATATCCGCGAATATCTCGAAAATAGTTTTGCATCCCCGATCTGGGACTGGGGATATTTTGCGTTGGTGGTTGGGAAATAGACTCTATTTATAAATTACATACTGCTCTGACAATGCTCCTTTGAATTCAATAAAAATATCATTTCCTTCTAATATTGACTCCGCTTCCAACTCACATTTTTTCTGACCTATGCAATTATATAAACTACATTTTTTCCGACCTGTATGTTGCCACTTCGCACATTTTTCTCGACCTTGATAATCAAAAAACAGGAGCATATCAATAACTTTTGCTCCTGTTCTACAATTTCTGTTTCATTCATCAAATTTATCTGCGCTTACATTTACTTTTTCTCATCCAACAGCACAACGCCCTGCGCCGGATTCTCCTTGATGGCTCCAACGACCGGATGTGGCATATACATCTCTTCCAGATAAGCCATGTCCTTTGCGGAAAGCTTCACATCAAGCGCACCTGCTGCATCATCCAAGTATGCAGTCTTTGTTGCTCCGACGATCGGTGCTGTCACCCCCTTTGCCCACTGCCATGCAAGGGCAATCTGTGACATCTTGCAGTTGTGCTTCTCTGAGAGCTCATGCACTCTGGCAACTACCTTCATATCCTGTTCTTCCATCCGGTCATACTTTCCACGTGCGACACGGTCGGTCTGGCTCCGCAGGGAATCTGTATTCCATACCGGTCTTGACAGATGTCCGGCTGCAAGCGGGCTGTACGGCATCAGCGCAACGTTCATCTGCTTACAGATTGGGATCAGCTCGCGCTCATCCTCCCGGTACAGAAGATTGTAATGATTCTCCATCGTAGCAAATGGTGTCAATCCCCGCTCCTTTGCGGCAAGCTGCATATTATAAAACTGATATCCATACATCGCAGATGCACCGATCGCACGCACCTTTCCAGCCTTCACAAGACCATCCAGTGCTTCCATCGTCTCCTCGATCGGGGTATCGAAATCAAACCGGTGAATAATATACAAGTCCAGATAGTCGGTTCCAAGCCGTTTGAGGGAACCATCAATTTCCCGTTCAATCGCTGCCTTCGACAATCTGCCCTCATTGAAATACACCTTCGATGCGATCACAACCTTGTCACGTGCCACATTCTTTTTCAGTGCCTGTCCCAGATATTCCTCACCGGTTCCTGCGGAATAGCAGTTTGCAGTATCAAAGAAATTGATACCAAGGTCCAACGCATGCTTGATCACCTTCTCACTTTCCTGCGCATCCAGTGTCCAGTCATGCATTGTCCCTGCTTTTCCGAAGCTCATGCATCCGATGCAAAGCTTCGATACTTCAATATCGGTATTTCCAAGTTTTGCGTACTCCATGTATAAACCCTCCTGCAATCCTAAATGTTTTATTTTAATTTACTGTACTGCTCGTCTGTTACCGGCTCGCACCACTCATTGGATGTCTCCTCGCCCGGTACCTCTACTGCCAGATGGCTGAACCAGCTATCCGGTGCAGCACCATGCCAATGCTTAACCTCTGCCGGAATATTGATGCAGTCGCCTGGTTTCAATTCGATGGCTTCCTTGCCCTCTTCCTGATAATATCCACATCCGGCTACGCATACAAGAATCTGTCCGCCACCGCTCTTTGCATGATGGATATGCCAGTTGTTCCGGCAGCCCGGCTCAAATGTGACATTGAAGATTCCAACCTGACTGGTGGATACCGGTGCCAGATAGCTCTGTCCGATGAAATACTGTGCAAATGCATCGTTTGGCTGTCCAATTGGGAATACCATTTCCTTTGCATGCGCACGCATCGCTGGATCTTCGTAAGGCAGACCGCCCTCATCAACCTCCCAGACTTCCTTTGCCAGATTGAATACTGCCCAGCCATTTGGCCATCCTGCATAAAATGCTACATGAGTGATGATCGCAACGATTTCCTTCTGTGTCACGCCATGCGCCTTCGCATTCTGCAAATGGAACTTCAATGAAGAATCTGTGATTCCCTGTGCCATAAGTGCAACTACCGTAATGATGCTTCGCGTCTTAACATCAATATCCTCATTGTTCCAGTTCTCTCCAAATAATACATCATCGTTAAAATGTGCAAACTGCGGAGCAAATTCTCCGAGTGCATTTCTGCCTGCTGTCTGTGTGATCTTTGCCATGTTCTTATCCCTCCTAAAATTCTTTTACCAGTTCTTCGATTTCCTTCTTATTTGCATGGTTGAGCAGCTTACCCTCGACAAACTGTGCGCCCGGTGCGGATGGCTGCAACTCCTTTACAGTGTTTCCAAATCCACTTCCACCGGATGTTGCGAACAGCACGATCTTCTTACCTGTGAAATCGTATTTCTCCAGAAATGTGTTGATGATCGTTGGTGCTACATACCACCAGATTGGGAAACCAAGGAAGATCTCGTCATACTCTGCGATCTTCGCGTCGGTGTCTGTGATTTCCGGTCGAATCTTCTTGTCTGCCATCTCCACGCTGCTTCTTGATTTCTTATCCATCCAGTTTAAGTCTGCCTTTGTGTAGGCTTCCTTCGGGGTGATCTCGTACAGATCGGCACCTGCTGCCTCTGCTACCATCTTTGCAACGTTTCTTGTAATTCCACTTGCACTAAAATATGCGACTAATTTCTTACTCATTTTTTGTCCTCCTTACTATAATCCGTGAAGCATATAGTGATAGTGTATCGTCTGTATTTCGTTCCAGAAATATCAGATGTATTGTAACTAAGAAGAACTAAATGTTCTGATATACATATAGACACCGAACGCAACCGCCGCCAATTCGCCATCCGTGGCTCAGTGGCGGCTTGTTTGAACATCGTGTTCAAACATTGCTGGATAATTACAGAACATCAAGTTCTTCTAAGTTCCAAACATATTCATATTTCTGAAACGAAATACAGACACATACACAAATCACTATATGCTACACAATAATACTTACACCAAACTAAAAATGTGCAGGAATTTTCTTCCTACACATTTATTATAGTTTTTGTATCGTGTTATGTCTAATACTTACATCGAATGTTTTATTATGCCCGAAAAGCATTGATCTCCTCAATGAATTTGAGGACAGCATGTGAGTACGGAATGTTCCTGCGCCATGCGATCACAGTGCCTGCCTTAATCTCCGGATACAACTTTTTCTGCACAAGCAAATCGGATCGCCAGTATCTGCCAGCACCCTCGATGGAAATTGGATAACCGAGTCCCTGCATCGCCATGATTCCCGCATTTGTGCCGAGATTGCTCGTAAATGCTATATTTAACTTTGCAAAATCCTTGCCGAACCAGTTTGCAAGCTCGCTTTGTACGCCCGACCGTTCCGGCAATATCAGCGGCAACGACAATAAGTCTTCTTTCGTAATGTGCGTTTTTTCTGCCAGCGGATCGTCTGGTCGCATACCAACAACCCAGTGGTCGCTCTCCGGGAAACGGATGTAATCCAGTCCCTCCCGATTAACCGGCTCCATGTATAACCCGATATCTACCAGCCCTTTGTTCATCATCTCATAGATTATATCTGCCGTTCCAGTGTGTACCCGAATCTGAACCATTGGATATTTCACCCGGTACCGCTCACAGATCTGTGCCAATATCTCCACTGCTGCGAACTCGCCGCATCCAATCGTGATTGTTCCATCAACAACCTGACTTTCCTTGAATTCCTCGCGGATCTTGTCTTCGAGATCAATAATTTCAAGAGCTCGCCGCTTGAGCAGGATTCCCTCGTCGGTCAACGTAACATTCCGCCCGCCCCGGTTGAACAGTGCTGTTCCAAGCTCTTCCTCCAATGCCGCAAGCTGTCTTGACAACGTTGGCTGTGTGATATGTAATTGCTCCGCCGCTTTCGTGAAGCTCTGCTCCTTCGCCACGGTCAGAAAATAGCGTAATACTCGAAGCTCCATTTGCGTTTGCTCTCCTTGCTATACAATGAAATTATGTTATTGCATAGTATAACACATTGCATGCTCTACAGGCATTACTTTTTCTCCATCACGCAGATTTTGTTTGAAAAATTCCGTACAGCAGACACCTTCCCAAGCACCTTGTAGATCGGCATCAACACCTTCATTCCCTCAACCAGACTCACATCACGCTTATTCTTAAACCGCGGAATCACCTGTTCCAATGCCGCACCATTTTTCACGCCCCATGCAAACTTCGCCGCACTCTTCTCGATGGATTTCTCCTTGATGTGCTTTACTACAAACGGTGACATTGTTTCTACAAGCACAACTGCTTTCGGGAACCGCTTGTCAAGAATATCGAAGATCTGCTTGACATCCGCCTCGGACAGATACATCGTCAAACCCTCAATGATTACCAATACCGGCTCACCGTGATATTCGATGTCATCCATATAGCTTGCGTCCATTGCAGATTTTGCAATCTGAAAGATTGGTCCCTGCTCCTCGAAGAAACGGCTCCGGATCTCCATTGTCTCCGGTAGATCGATATTATACCAACGGTCGTATTTTCCCTCCATCCGATAGCAGCGCGTATCCATACCGCATGCGATATTCAAGACAACGGCATGTGGATAGTGGGACAGAAAATCTCCGACCAGCTTATCAAGCACAATCGTCCGCGCGATTACGCCCAAGCTCATCGCCTTGTCGCTTTCCGCCTTGGAGAAATCATAATCCAGACGGGATACAACCTCGATTGCCCGCTCATCGTAGATATGATGATTCGGCTTCTTTGACTCCTGCGCTCTCGCATATAATGTCTGCAGCATTGTCTCCGGAACTCCCTGTACCTGTACTTTTGTTTTTTCGTTCATGTGATTGCCTCGCTTCCTTTTATTTGTCTTGCTTCTACCTGATTCTGGTAAGCTTTTATTGTTTCTCGACATAACAGTTGTTACGATTTGTTATGTTATAAAAAATGAGCTCCACAGCGGTCAGCCGTGAAGCTCATTTAAGTCCTGTATTAATTTTTCAGTTCCACCGGCGGCATAAATGCCGATCTTCTCGGTCAAATATAAACTATGTTCCATATCATAATTTCCCTTCAATATCTCCAGACATCCATCCAATCGAACCTTTGCCAGTATTGAAATGAGCGCCGGATCTGGCGGTTCCAGCATCCTGCTCTTGTAAAACGTCTCGATTGCCTGCTCCATCATCGACTCGATCACCAAGCGATACTGTTCATAGCAGCTTCCCTGCACCTTCTCCATCACGAGAATCGCTTCCCGCCGATGTTCGAGCACAAACCGCATCATCTGCACATCCAACTGCGCCCCATTCTCCGGTTCTTGCAGCTCCTGCTGCATCAACGTCTTCTGCAGTAGCTCATACTGTTTCATCAGCGGCTCTAAGATTGCCCGAAGCAATGCTTCTTTATTTTCAAAATGAAAATACATCGCCCCTGTCGTGACACCCGCACGTCGGCATATCGTCCGAAGGCTCGCTTTCGCGTAACCATTCTCATAGAATTCCTCCAGTGCCGCCTGCTTGATCTTTTCGATTGTCTGTTGTTTTTCATCCACCATAACACTTGTTATGTTAGTCTGTTCTAACTTATTTGTCAAGTCTGTTTTTCAATCTGGATATTTGACCAGATCATATAATTTTCCATATTTGCCTAAATCACGTACACCGTCAAGCTGCATGCCAAGGTGCATGTATTTGTCGCATTTCGACTTCGCATCTGTCTCCAGAAGCACCGGAACCTGCAGCCGGTTGCCTTCTGCGTAGGCAAGTTCCATCACCTTCCGCATATAACCCTGTCCCTGATATTGTTCCGGCACACAGACCATGCCAACAAATATATAAGGTTTCTTCTCTTTTTTCATCCGATCCTGCAGCGACGTTCCACCCTTGGAAACTGCCTGTCCCATCCGAATCAATTCTTTCAGGCTCATCGAGCGAAACAATGCTTTTACAAGCTGCATGCTCGCTCCAAGTTTCAATTTCTGTCCCGGCACCTTGTAAGCGATATAGCCCTCGCCCCGCTCGCTTATCGTGTAGAGCATGCCTCCTTCAAATGCCATCCGCACATACCCCGAAATATACGTTGCGACCGCATCCTTGCTACGGTAAAATGCGCCCATTCCGACTTCTTCGCCATAGTCATAATACCCAAACGCATGCCCGATCTGATCTGCCACCTGCGTATCTAACTTTGTTACCTTCATGGTTTCTCTCCCCTTCTTTTCTATATACTACTTTTATTTATGCTTATCTTGCGAGTTCCATTTTGTTTTACAGGTTAGTTCTATCTAACTGATTTTATCATAGCCTTATAGAAAAAGGAATACTTATTGCACAAAAAGGAGCCAACATCTTATGATGAAGACTCCTCTTATGGTTTAATTATTAATTTTTGTAACTGTTCCCCTTACATCAGCTTCCGGAACATTTCCTCGAACTGCTCTAAGCTTGCCGGTCTAGGGTTGCCCGGTGCACATGCATCCGCTGCAGCAGATTCACACAGGAATGGTAGATCTTCTTCCTTCAGCTTCTCCAGCTTCGTCGGGATTCCAACATCGATAGACAACTGCTGAACCGCATCGATCGCAGCCTGTCTGTAGGTTGCCTGATCCATGCCAGTCGTATCAATTCCAAATGCTTCTGCTATGGATTTGTACTTTTCTCCTGTATATTCTTTATTGAACTCCATTACAATCGGAAGCATCATCGCGCAGGCGACACCATGAGGTGTATCATATACCGCACCAAGTGTATGTGCCATAGAATGTGCGATTCCAAGTCCTACATTTGAATATGCCATCGCTGTTACATACTGCGCAAGTGCCATGCCCTCACGACCATCCGGATCGTTCTCTACCGCTTTTCTCAAGTTCGCCGCAATCAGCTTGATTGCCTCCAGATCCAGACAATCTGACAGTTCCCATGCGCCTGCGGTTGTATAGCCCTCAATTGCATGTGTGAGTGCGTCCATTCCGGTTGATGCAGTCAGTCCCTTCGGCATCGACGCCATCATATCCGGGTCAACCACTGCTACATCCGGGATATCGTTCGGATCAACACATACAAATTTACGCTTCTTCTCTACATCTGTAATTACATAATTGATCGTTGACTCTGCACCCGTACCGCCAGTTGTAGGTACTGCAATCGTAAATACCGTCCGCTTCTTCGTCGGTGCAACACCCTCCAGAGAACGAACATCTGCGAATTCAGGATTGTTGACAATAATACCGATTGCTTTTCCTGTATCCATAGAGGAACCACCGCCAATGGTAATCATAAAATCAGCTTCCGAAGCCTTGTACGCATCGACACCATGCAGCACATTTTCAATCGTTGGATTCGGCTTGATATCAGAATATAACTCATATTCTATGCCATTTTCCTTCAGCAGATCGGTCACCTTCGCCGTTACGCCAAACTTCACCAGATCCGGATCAGACGCTACAAATGCTTTCTTAAATCCCTTTGATTTCACAATACCCGGAATCTCATTGATTGCGCCATGTCCATGATAAGAAATTCCATTCAATACAAAACGATTCACTGCCATAATTCATTCTCCTTTCGATCACACAATTCCTGCCTGTATACAAAATTCATATGAAAATTATGTGAAATTTGTATAGCAAATTGCTTATTTACAAGAATTATTGTAACACATTCAACAAATTATAGCAAACCTAAGAATGTTCGAAATCCCACAGGAAACCCTACAGAATCCTATATATATTGAAGTATTAACAAGCAGATATTATCTGCTTGATTTCCTCTAGCGAATCCGCAAAATAAATGCCCTGCTGCCGCTCCAGTGACGAGAGTCCCATCTCGATCATATGCGCAAGCAATGCTTTCAAGCTATCATAATATCCATTCAGATTATACAGGATGCACGGCGCGTTCAACTGCTTCAACGACACCTTCGACATCACTTCCGTAATCTCTTCAAGCGTTCCTGTGCCTCCCGGGAATGCGATAAATGCATCCCCCAGTTCGATCATCTTCGTTTTCCGCTCTGTCATATCCTTTGTGACTATAAGTTTCGTCAAGCCATCATATTGCAACTCCGCATCCATAAAAAATTCCGGTTCCACACCTGTCACTGCACCGCCAGCCTGCAGGACACTCTCTGCAATCTCTCCCATCAGTCCGGATTTTGAGCCGCCATATACCAGCGCATTTCCGCTCGCGCCGATCCACGTTCCAAGTTCCCGCACTGCCTGCTTCAGGCTCGCATCATTTCCTTCGAAGGCTCCTAAATATACCGTGATGTTCATGTTTTTCCTCGCTTTTTGTGTTAAATTCTGAATCATATATTGATACAAATTATAACATCCGGATTTTTCATTTACAATTCCATATTATCTCCGAATTATTTCCTTTTTACCGGAATCCAGATAGCACTGTGATAATCAGCATCTGTTTTTTCTCCATTTACACAGTCATACCATTCCACATTCGCATTACCGCTGATCTCATAATCAGCGTTACCCGGTAACCATTCCTTAAATATTCTGGTATTTAGTGATTGAAGTGCCTCCGGGATTGCTCCTACACAGTCAAACACCGCCCATTCGCCCTGTTCAAACTCATATAGCATCATTCCTTCCGGAACTTCTCCACCGGTATATTTACCTGCAACCAGATATATAAATTTTCCCTTATCGGCTGCTTTTCCGTCATCAATACAAATGCCATATTCTCCTATACAATTTTCCACGAATGCCTTTTCATATGGATTTGCGGGTGGATTACCCGCATATACATTAGCCGCATACTTTTCACAGATTTCATCCCAATATTTCGGAATTTCCTCATATGCCGTATCAAAAGAAAACTCTTTTGCAAAGCCTATCACCTTAAAACCAAACATTTTTGTAATCTTGTAGTCCATTTTATCTCCTCCTTGAACTGTAATTTTAACACTCAACGGAAGAAAGGTTCTGATATCGCCGCCCTGTTTTACCTGCACAGGGGAAATTCCATGAAATCTGGTAAACGCTTTCGTAAAGCTGTCCGGTGTGTCATATCCATAATCAAATGCCACGTCTATTACTTTCCTATTCGCCATTTTCAGTTCAAGTGCCGCCATGTATAGCTTCCGATTACGAATATACTCTGATATAGAATATCCGGTCATAATCAAAAAACCTCTTTGAAAATGCAGAGGGGATACATACACTTGCTCTGCCACATCCTGCGCACTGATGTTTTCATTCAAATGTTCCTCTATATAATCAATTGATTTTCTGATTGCAGTCAACCATTCCATGCATTCACTTCCTTTCTTCTGTATGGTTAAATGATACGCTTCTTGAAGGAATATTTCTTGCCATTATGAATTCAATTTTGTCCATTGTGCTAAAACTAAGTTTCGCTCATCATTATAAGCAACAGAGAATTAACGTTCTCGCTCTCTATTTTATCACACATACATATAACATTACACTCATATTTTATGTGTTATAGGAGGATTGCACATAACTTGCTATAAGTTGCTACCAGATTTCCTCCTTGGGCTTTTTCACCCACGTTTCCGTCCGAAAACCCACCACATGGGTGTAGTATCCAGATTTCTCCTGCTTACGCCCATATCTCGCTCATGAATTCATTTTCGACATGCAAAAATGGGCGCAATCCTCTTCATTCAGTAGATTACGCCCATCCTGTGGTTTTTTACGATTCAATTTCCGGATTCACGCCCAAATCAATAACTTCTTCGAGATGTATCAACCATCCCAGAAACTATCAATAATTCCTCAGAAATACATCAACCATTCCCAGAAACTATCAATCCCTCTACGAAATCGCATCCTTCATGCTCTTTACATACTCAAATACTGGCTGTGCGGCTTCGCGTCCGTATTTCGCAATGATCTTCACAATCGCGCTTCCGACGATAACACCATCTGCGGATGCTGCCATCTTCTTTGCCTGCTCCGGCGTAGAGATTCCGAATCCGATTGCGCAAGGAATGTCCTTCGCTTTCTTCACAAGCTCTACCATCTCGCCGACATTGGTTGTGATCTCGGTTCTTGTTCCGGTTACGCCGAGGGAAGAAACACAGTAGACGAATCCATTTGCTTCCTTCGCGATCATGCTGATCCGCTCGTGTGAAGTCGGCGCAATCAGGGATACAAGATCCAGACCGTACTGCTTGCAGATCGGATCAAACTCCGCCTTTTCTTCATACGGAATATCCGGCAGGATCAATCCATCGATGCCGATTTCCTTACAGGTCGAGATGAATTTCTCCGAACCATAAGAAAATACGACATTCGCATACGTCATAAATACCATCGGAATCGTGACCTTCTGACGCAGCTTGCGCACCAAATCAAACACCTTGTCTGTCGTTACTTTATCCACGCCAGTCAGTGCGCGGATATTTGCTTCCTGAATGACCGGACCTTCTGCCGTCGGATCTGAAAATGGGATTCCAAGCTCAATCAGATCTGCCCCCGCATCAACCATTGCGTACACGATTTTCTCTGTTGTTTCCAAATCCGGATCACCACATGTGATGAACGGAATAAATGCTTTTCCATGCTCAAATGCTTTTGCTATATTACTCATGAAGATCCTCCCCTCTGTAACGGGCGATAGCTGCTACGTCCTTATCGCCTCGACCGGAAATATTGATAACCATAATCTGATCCTTGTCCATCTGTGGTGCCAGCTTCATTGCGTAAGCAACTGCATGCGCACTCTCAATGGCTGGAATAATTCCCTCGATTTTTGAGAGATATTCAAATGCATCGACCGCCTCATCATCCGTGATTGCCACATATTCAGCTCTGCCGATATCATGCAGATATGCATGCTCCGGTCCGATACCCGGATAGTCGAGACCTGCGGAGATCGAATAAACCGGTGCGATCTGTCCGTATTCATCCTGACAGAAGTAGGATTTCATGCCGTGGAAGATTCCAAGACGTCCGGTATTCAGAGTTGCTGCTGTCTCAAATGTATCAATACCGCGTCCGGCTGCCTCACAACCGATCAGACGCACGCTCTTATCTTCAATAAAATGATAGAATGCACCGATTGCATTGGAACCACCACCCACACAGGCAAGCACTGCATCGGGAAGTCTGCCTTCCTTCTCCATGATCTGCTGCTTGATCTCACGGCTGATTACCGACTGGAAATCACGCACGATCGTTGGAAATGGATATGGTCCCATAACTGAACCAAGTACATAATGTGTATCATCAATCCGGCTTGTCCACTCACGGAATGTCTCGGAAACCGCATCCTTCAGTGTACCCGTTCCGCTTTCCACTGCGTGCACCTTCGCGCCAAGCAGACGCATCCGGTATACATTTAACGCCTGACGGATCGTATCTTCCTTACCCATGAAGATCTCGCACTCCATCCCCATCATCGCTGCAACCGTTGCCGTTGCAACACCATGCTGACCGGCACCGGTCTCTGCGATCACACGCGTCTTACCCATACGCTTTGCGAGCAGCATCTGTCCGAGTACATTGTTGATCTTGTGGGAACCGGTGTGGTTCAAGTCCTCACGCTTCAGGTAGATCTTAGCGCCACCCAAGTCCTTGCTCATACGCTCCGCATAATAAAGTCTGCTCGGTCTGCCTGCATACTCATTGTACAGCTCGGTGAGTTCCCGGTTGAATTCCGGATCGTCCTTGTATTTATTATAAGTTGCTTCCAATTCGTTGACGGCATTCATGATCGTTTCCGGTACATACTGACCGCCATGAATTCCAAATCTTCCTTTCGACATCTCTTGTCCTCCTTGTATATCGCTCTCAACTATCTTATCGTAGTTATAACTTCAGTTCCCTATGCTAATTCCAAATATGCAATATAGAACACATTATTCTCTTACTATGTTCACGACTTCCACCATCTTGTCGAAGTCCTTGCTTCCGTCTGTCTCGATTCCGGAGCTTACATCCAGCCCGTAGCTTCCAAGTGCGGCTGCCTCCCGCAGGTTTCCCGCATGAAGCCCACCTGCTAAGAAATACGGCTTTCCAAATAATTCTCCTTCTGCAGTATCTCCGGCGACTACCTTTGCCGCCCGCAACAGCTCCCAGTCAAACGCCTCTCCGGTTCCGCCAAGCACGCCCTTGCGGTAGGTATCTAACAGCAGATAATCAACCGGAAGTGCAGCTGCCTGCCGTATCTGCTCGACCCTCTGTACCTTGACCGCCTTAATCACCGGCACGTCACATACCTCACGCAGACGTCTGATATAATCTGCATCTTCCTCGCCATGCAGCTGGATCATGTCAATACAGCCATCCCGCACAAGCGATGTAATCATGGAAATATCTTCATTGACGAACACGCCGACTGCCGGAATCTCCGCATCTAACGCTTCCCGGAATTCCTTTGCCTGTGCGGCACTGATCTTCCGTCTCGTATTCGCAAATATAAATCCGACGAAATCCGGTTTTACCTGATTCGCGTATTCGATTTCACACGGCTTCATCATACCACATAATTTAATCTTCTGCATTTCACTTTCCTTCCAGCCTGTTCCATACTTATCCTGCTTTGCACGCCTACATTCCCCGCAGCTCATCCAACGCCTGCTTCTTGTTCTCACTGCGCATCAGCGTCTCACCGATCAACACCGCATCCGTTCCATTTTCCAGAAGCTTCGCAATATCCTCCGCTGTCTTGATTCCGCTCTCTGAGACAAATGCGACTTCCTTCGGCACCATCTTCCGATACCTTGCAGAATTGTTGATATCCACCGTAAATGTCTTCAGATCCCGGTTGTTCACTCCAATGATCGAAGCCTCTGCGCGAAGCGCCATCTCTACTTCCTGCTCATCGTGTGTCTCGACCAGTGCCGACATGCCAAGCTCGGTTGCGATTGCCTGATACTCCTCTAACTCCGACTGGGAAAGCAGCGAACAGATCAGCAGGATTGCTGATGCACCAAGCGTCCGTGCCTGATAGATCATATACGGATCAACCGTAAAATCTTTTCGCAGTACCGGAATCTTCACATGCCGGGTAATCTCTTTTAAGTACAGGTCCTTTCCCTGAAAATAATACGGCTCCGTCAGACACGAGATTGCGGATGCGCCTGCCATCTCATATTCCTTTGCAATCTGGAGATACGGAAACTCCTCTGCGATCACGCCCTTGGACGGGGACGCTTTCTTCACCTCACAGATAAACGAAATGCCCGGACTCTTCAAGGTCTGGTAAAATGGAAATAATCTCGGACGGTTTCCCTTCGGCATTTCTGCTGCCAGCCGTTCCGCTTCATTCCTCATATTGAAAAATGGTATTTGTTTTTTATCTTCTTCCACACGTGCCCGTGTCTTTTCTGCTATCTCATCTAATATCATGCTCAAACTCCCTTATGCCATTTTCCTGTAAGTAATTGACGCTTGCGTATTACGCATTTGTTTCCTGAATGAATTTCTCCAGCGTTGCAAGTGCCTTGCCACTTGTAATCGTCTCACGTGCTTCCTTGATGCCTTCTTCGATGCTCACATTTTTTGCAACATGAATCGCTGCACCTGCATTAATCAGCACCGCGTCAAGCTTCGCACCCGTTACCTTTCCTTCGAGGATTTCCTTCACCAATGCTGCATTTTCTTCCGGTGTACCACCGACCAGATCTTCCTTCTTGCATCGTGTGAATCCGAACTGCTCCGGTGTGATCGTGTACTTTGTGATCTTACCATCGGCAAGCTCGCACACCTCAGTATCTGCACTCATAGAGATCTCATCCAAACAATCCATGCCATAGACAACCATTGCACGCTTCAATCCAAGATCCTTCAATGCATTTGCAACCGTGTCGAGCAGCTCCTCGCTGTACACACCGAGCAGCTGGTATGTATTGTAAGCTGGGTTTGTCAGAGGTCCTAAGATATTGAATACAGTCGGAACACCGATGGCTTTTCTGACCGGACCGACATAACGCATTGCCGGATGATATTTCTGTGCAAATAAGAAGCACAGGTTCGTATCCTTCAGCACCTTCACATTCTTCTCCGGCTCTAACATCAGATTGACACCGAGTGCTTCAAGGCAATCTGCGGTTCCGCATTTGCTGGAAGCTGCACGGTTTCCGTGCTTGGCAACTGCCACGCCTGCCGCTGCGGTTACGATTGCTGCCGTTGTTGAGATGTTAAATGTATTTGAACGATCTCCACCGGTTCCCACGATATCGATCACATCCATATCGCCGCGATCAAGCTTCGTTGCAAAGCTGCGCATACCTTCGGCACAGGCGGAAATCTCTTCGGCTGTCTCCCCCTTCATATGCAGGGCTACCAGAAATGCTGCGACCTGTGACTGTTCTGCCTCACCGCTCATGATCTCCTTCATAACCTGAAGGGCTTCCTCTCTTGTCAGATTCTCTTTATTCATTGCTTTGCTGATTGCTTCTTTTATCATTATTTTGTCCTCCTCATTTCATTTACCAAGTCTATGATTAATAATTCACTGCAGACGCGCTCTCGCTCGGTTCAGCACGCAGCGGTACTAAATTCGTGCTCCGCACTCATTAAGTGCCGGCGTGCTTCAACGGTCTGCTGTAGAATCATTAATCATAGCCTTGGCATAATGTAATTTCTTCTAACTTACCTTCAAAAACCTCTCCATTATTTTCCTTCCATCGGGTGTAAGTATTGACTCCGGGTGGAACTGCACGCCGTATACCGGATAGTCCCGATGCTCCACTGCCATGATCTCGCCGTCCTCTGTACGGGCGATTACCTTCAGCACTTCCGGAAGCTTATCCTCTTCCGCTGCAAGGGAATGATATCGGGCTGCCTGCAGCTTCGGTTCCATCCCTTTGAAGATGACGCTGTCCGTGTCGAGATCAACAATGGACATCTTCCCGTGCATCAGCTTCTTTGCATATCCTACCTCACCGCCAAATGTCTCGCAGATTGCCTGATGTCCGAGACATACACCGAGGATTGGGATCTTTTCCTTGAAATAATCAATCACTTCCTCACAGATTCCGGCATCCTTTGGTCTGCCCGGTCCCGGCGATACGATGATGTGATCCGGTGCCAATGCTTCAATCTCTGCGATCGTCATCTCATCGTTTCGGATCACCTTGATGTCCGGTCGGATCATTCCGACGAGCTGATATAAGTTATAAGAAAAACTATCGTAATTATCGATCAGTAATATCATGCTGCCATCTCCTTTCTTAGTCTGTCATTTCCTGTGAGATCTCGATTGCCTTCATCACAGCCTTTGCCTTGTTGATACATTCCTGATATTCATTCTCTGGTACACTGTCTGCCACGATTCCGGCACCGCTTCGTACGAATACTTTTCCGTTCTTCTTATAAGCGATCCGGATTGCAATACAGGTATCCAAATTGCCAGTGAAATCAATATATCCGATCGCGCCTCCGTAGATGCCTCGCTTGTTATTCTCCAGTTCATTGATGATCTCGCAGGCACGGATCTTCGGTGCACCGGACAGGGTTCCTGCCGGAAGGATCGCATCGACTGCATCTGTCACGGAGCAGTCCTCCCGCAGTTCTCCTCGTACCGTAGAGCCGATATGCATGACGTGCGAATACCGCTCAATGCTCATATATTTTTCCACTTCCACGCTTCCAAACTTGCTGATCTTGCCGATATCATTTCTTCCGAGATCGACAAGCATGTTATGTTCGGAACGCTCTTTCTCGTCTGCCAGAAGCTCCTCTTCATTTCGAAGGTCTTCTTCCTTCGTCTTTCCTCTTGGTCTGGTTCCTGCCAGTGGGAAGGTATGTAACATACCATTTTCCAGTTTGACCAAGGTCTCCGGAGAAGCTCCCGCTACCTCGATATCGTCACCGCTAAAGTAGAACATATATGGCGATGGGTTGATGGTACGAAGCACCCGGTAGGTGTTCAACAGGCTTCCGGAGAAATCTGCCTCCAGCCGGTTCGATAGTACAACCTGGAAGATATCCCCTTCATAAATGTAATTCTTCGCTTTCTCCACCATGTTGCAGAAGGCTTCCTTGTCGAACAACTTCCGGTATTCGGATGTCATCTTTGCCGGTTCTACCTCGGCTTCCTCACCATGCTTGATCAGCTCAATGATCTCTGATATTTCTTCCACCGCATGGATATAATTCTCCGTCAGGTTATCTGTCTTCGCATTCGCGATGATGAGCAGCTTCTGCTTCACATTATCAAATGCGATTACCTTATCGAACAGCATCAGATCTACATCGTTAAAGCCTTCCTCATCCTCTGCATCCAGATTCAGCTTCGGCTCGCTGTATTTGATGTAATCATATGCGAAATATCCAACCAGTCCGCCGGTAAATGTCGGGAATCCTTCGATCTTTGGACTCTTGTAAT
The DNA here is from genome assembly GCA_963659815.1 of Butyricicoccaceae bacterium. GTDB lineage: Bacteria > Bacillota > Clostridia > Lachnospirales > Lachnospiraceae > Coprococcus_C. Next base: position 58,388 of record CAVKUW010000041.1, on the reverse strand, counting down.
CTGCCAGGATGTCGTTGATACAGGCTTCCGGATGCTGTACCATTTCCTCCCGGATAACGGTTCCATTCACATCGGTAACCTTCAGCTTTCCGTTCATACATGTCACACAAAGCTTCGGCTTATAACCAAGGAATGTATAACGACCCCAGTTTTTCTGATCCTCCACGCTCTCTAACATATAACAATGCTTGCTTGCTTTTTTCAGTATCTTCAATACCTGCATCGGTGTGCGGATATCGGAATAGATTTCCTTCAAAACCGGAACAACCTTGTAATCCTTCTGATACTGCATCGTTTCTTCTAATGTTGGTCTGATCATCTCCAAGCTCCTTTCTTCGTGACATGGCTCCAATAAATCTGCAATAAAAAAGTCCCTGACAAAATATACTTTTGTCAAGGACGGAATTTCCGCGGTGCCACCTTGCTTCATGAGAATATACCTCTCATGCTCTTTCAGAATACTATCATATTCCCTGCAACTAACGTATGCGAACGTCATAGAATACTCAGAGCTGATGCTCCTTTGACTATGCCCTCCGTGGTCCATTTGCTACCCTGCTTTCGACTCGGTTCTCAGCCTCCCGAATTCTCTGTACGTGCACGATGTAACGTTATCTCCACATCATTGGTTTCGTGTCACTATTCATTTTCGATAGGTTTATACTACTCTACTTCAGAAAAAATGTCAATAACCTTTTTTCAGTTATTTTTCCTCTGTCAAATTCATTTTAGCTCAATGCACTCAAACGTTCCGCAAGTGCCTGCAATTCACTGACGATATCGCCAACCTCCACAACGATCGAACTGTTCTCCTCGCTGCTCTCCAAAGTGATGCTTGAATGAGCCGTTACTTCCTCTGTCGCTGCCGAAATCGTCTGGATGCTGTCCACGATTGCCTCGTTCGAATGTGCCAGCGAAGATACCAGTCCGGTCAGCTCCTCTGTCAACTGATGGATATCCTGCGTCCGGCTTGCAATCGTCTCAAAGCTGGATGCAGTCTCTGTCGCTGCGATGCTCTGCAGCTTGTTGTTATCAATCAGGTAGCTGACAACATTTACAACCTCTGTCAGCTCCTCTGAAATATTTTCAATCAATTCAGCGATGTTAACCGTTGCCTCCTGTGTCTGATCTGCAAGAGCAGAAATCTCAGATGCAACAACTGCAAAGCCTTTTCCGGCTTCACCAACTCTTGCGGCCTCGATGCTTGCATTCAGGGAAAGAAGGCTTGTCTGGTCTGTAATATTTCCTATAATATCAACGATATTCTGCATCTGACTTGCATATGCAGTCAGCTTATCAAGCTCTGTTGCAACCTTTTTGCTCGCCTCATCGCTTGTCCCTACCTGTGAGATTAATTCGTCAATCTTGTTTTTGCCCTGTGCAACCTCCTCGCTCGCCTCTGTCATGTCGCTTTCAATCATATCTGATACATTCTCCACACGCTCAATCACATGTTGGATCTCCTCTGTCTTAAGAAGCTGGGACTGTACAGAATCCGCCGTATCATTGGTTCCATTGGTTACTTCTTCCATAGACGCCTTTGTCTTTGTAACAGAATCCTCCAATGTTGTCATCTTCTCCGATACGACAAGAATATCACCGATCATGTTCTCGGAAATCTCCATTATCTGCTCTAACATCGCAGATACGGATTCCTTCTCCTGCGTAATGGCTCTCATCTTTGCCTCGTTATTTGAGATAATAACTTTGGTTGCCATAACCATGAATACCGCAAACAACAAGGTAAAACCAACCCTGATTTCTACATTTGAGCTATTTTTTGACGTAATCATGCCATTCGCAGCCATATAAATTACATGAACCAGATTGATAAGGAATATGCCTCCCGCAACACCGAAGCTTAATCGTTTCTGTCCATATACAATCACAAACAAACAGATAAGTGCTCCATATACAAATGCAACCGGTGACACAGTTGTAAATATCGTAAATGTATAAAATACTGCATATGAACAAACCAGAATCCATTTCAGATTTTCACTTGCCGGATTCCTCTTATATTCGATCCAAACCGTTGCAAGCGGTAGAATCGAAAATGCTGCAAAAACTGCGAAATATCCGCCTGTACGGCTACCCTTAATTACCTCTGCGAGATAGCATGCCAGCAATATCGCATTATAAATAGAATACCCAATTACCGTAAACCGATTTGCCCTGCTCGTTCCCTCCAGGCTGTCCAGTGTATTTTTTACTTCAGCGAATTTTTCCTGCATATTATCATGCGCTACAGTCATCGCTTCTCTTATATTTTCTTCCATAGAGCGCGTTCCTCCTATGTTGTATATTTATATCTTGTCCTGCTTATAATTCTACCACATTCCTATAAGTTCCGCAAAGCAAACTTTGTTTATTTCGACAAATTCTTCAACTCTTCTACTAACTGCATATCTTCCGGTTTCACCTTCATATTCGTACAAAGATTTATTCCTTCTGCCGTCGTCACGTTAATCTCAATAATCGAACCTTCTCCAATCTGTGTCGATGCCGCCTTGAAAAATGCCAGAATCTTCGGATGGTTTGTCGTAAAACGCGCTAACAGTCCTTTTGCCTTCATTAAATTCATTGGATTCATGTCTGTCTACTCTCCTTTAGCCCAATCAAACGATGTCCGCACCGCCTTTTCCCAGCCGCGTATACGCACATTCTTCTCTTCTTCTGTTATCTGTGGTTCAAATATCCGCTCTGTCTGTGCGTTATTTCGTATCTCATCCATGTCCTTCCAATACGAAACAGCCAGTCCTGCCAGATATGCAGCTCCAAGTGCCGTCGACTCCACACATACCGGCCGCCGTACCGGAACCTGTATGATATCCGCCTGTGTCTGCATCAGATAGTTATTCGCACTGGCACCGCCGTCTACATTCAGTGACTGCAGATGGATGCCGGAATCCTGATTCATCGCCGCAAGTACATCTGCCACCTGATAAGCGATCGAATCGAGTGTTGCACGCACAATATGGTTTTTATTCACGCCACGTGTCAGACCCACGATTGTACCACGTGCGTAGCTGTCCCAATAGGGAGCGCCAAGTCCGGTAAATGCCGGAACAACATAACAACCCGCTGTATCGTCCACCTGTGTGGCAAGTTCCTCGCTCTGTGCCGCATCCCGGATAAATTCCATCTCGTCTCGCAGCCATTGGATTGCTGCTCCTGCAACGAAGATCGAACCTTCGAGTGCGTAATTGATCTTTCCATCTCTGCCCCAACCAATCGTCGTAACAAGACCGTGCTTGGAAAAAATTGGTGTCTCTCCGGTATTCATCAGAAGGAAACAGCCCGTTCCATATGTATTCTTCGCATCGCCCGCCTGAAAGCAATTCTGTCCAAAGAGCGCTGCCTGCTGATCGCCTGCGGCACCCGCGATTGGTATCTCACCGCCCAGCAGATTCGTACATGTATAACCATAGACTTCACTGTTCGAACGCACCTCTGGCAGCATGCATTCTGGAATATCCAACAGTTTTAAGATATCTGCATCCCACTGGAGCGTATGAATATTGAACATCATCGTCCGCGATGCATTGGAATAATCTGTCACATGCACCGCTCCACCGGTCAGCTTCCAGATGAGCCATGTCTCAACCGTTCCGAACAACAGCTCTCCGGCTTCCGCGCGCTGCCTTGCCTGCGGTACATGGTCTAACACCCATTTTACCTTTGTTGCAGAGAAATACGGATCTAAGATCAGTCCCGTCTTTTGCTGGATCATATCTTTGATTGGAAGCACATTTCCTTCGGCATCCGTCATCGTCTGTCCAAGCAATTCCTCGCAATATTCCGCGGTTCTCCGGCACTGCCAGACAATCGCATTGCAGATTGGCTGTCCAGTCTTCTTATCCCAGATGATCGTTGTTTCCCGCTGATTTGTAATTCCGATGGCTGCGATATCCTCTGCCGTCACATTGATCTTTGACATCGCCTCAACTGCCACACCAAGCTGCGTTGACCAGATCTCATTTGCATCATGTTCCACCCAGCCCGGCTGCGGAAATATCTGTGTAAATTCTTTCTGCGCCATACTCACGATCGTACCGCTCTTATCAAATAAGATACAGCGGTTGCTCGTTGTACCGGCATCAAGCGCCATAATATAGCGTTTCTTTTGTTTCTCCAATTCCCGTTCCTCACTTCTGTCCAAATATTCTCTGATATCCATAATTCAGCTTTTGTTCCGGTTCCACCGTCGCCGCCATCTCCTGTGTCCCCATTCGCACCTGAATCTGCCGTGCTTCCTGCATACGGTTTTCGCATTCCAGATTTCCGCAGTTCATACAGATGCCCTGACACTGCTGCCCCGGATTATCAGATAACAATGCGAAAAATACTACACTTTTGGTTGGTTGCAACACGCCATATTCATTTGCCGTGATATCATTTTCCTGTCCAATCTCCGCAGATTGTCTGCCATAGACCTCTGCAAGCAGCTTCTGCATGCCATCCAGCGGGATTTCCTCACCGACAAACACGTACCGCTTTACATAGCGGCGATGGAATTTCGGATAGCTCTCATTAAAATCTGCATACATCTGTAAAAGCAGCTCATTTGCCACACACTCTACCATGTAGCTTTCCGATAATGCATGCTCCCGCTCATAATATTCCTGTAGACGATCGACACCCTCGCCAAGCGTCATCGCCACGAGTGCCGATTGTTCTGTATCGAGAAGCGGGACGCCCCGCATCCGCGTGTTGATCCGATAGATTGCATACGGTGCCATATAAGTACGAACTTTCTCATACACCTGCTGCAATGCTTCTTTTTCTTCTGTGGAAAAATGATATTTGCGCATCACCTGCTCGATAAATGCGTACTTATTTGGTTGTTCGACTGCCATTCTGACTTTCATAGTTCCACTCTTACCGTTTAATTTTTATAAAATCATATATGTCTTGATATACCCGTTTTCTGCCTTTTTCATTCAAAATTTCATGACGCATGCCCTTGTACATCGCGCCCCGGACATCCGTATATCCAAGATCTTTCATAAAATGAATCGCTTTTCCAAAATCACTTGGACTGATCGCGCATGGATCATCCTTGCCGGAGAAAAACTTGATTGGCAGATCTTTGTGCTTCATCTGCCAGCCGTCCTTGCTGTATGTCTCCTGCAGAAGGTAGACCAGATTCTCATAGCCATCCAGTGTAAATGTGAAATTACAGTACCGGTCATTATTATATTTCTCTACCTCTTCCCGGTCAGAATTGATCCATGCATGCTGTAATTTTTCCTTCTTGAATCGTCTCTCGTAGCTCGAATTCATCATGATATAATCCATAAGCTTCGAATGTTTGCGTCTGCCCTTGCAGCCGCGTAGAATCTTCAATAACCGCAATCCCGGCGCAATGCCATGCCGCATCGAAGGACTTCCGAGGATCACTACCTTGTCAATCTCATCGTCATACCGTTTCAGATAACAACGGGCAACGAGAGAACCCATGCTGTGTCCAAGCAGAATATATGGCACATCTCCAACGCTCTCCTTGATCAGCTCTGTCACCTGATGTGCATCCTCGATCAGACCATCATACCCGGCATCATAGAAATATCCAAGATCTGCGTCACTCACGACACTGCTGCCATGTCCACGATGGTCATGAGTCACGCACAGATAGCCTTTCTCTGCCAGAAACTTCATAAAATCATAATACCGTTCCTTGTGTTCACACATTCCATGCAGAATCTGCACCACACCGATGATTTTTCCTTCCGGTGCAACTGTCATTGCATGGATTTCCAGCTTATCCGCATGTGAATGAAATTTAAATTCTTTATATTTGACTGCCATCCAAAGCCTCCTGTCTATTTAACGCCACATTTCTTACAAATATCCTGTAAACAGCACACATCACAATGTGGTTTCGTCCGCGCACTGCACACTTCTCTACCGTGATATACCAGCCGGTGGCATAAATTGCTGCCCTCTTCCGGCGGTATGATCTTCCACAACGCCATCTCAACCTTCTTCGGTTCCTTCACACCATCGACAAGTCCCATCCGGTTCACTAACCGGATACAATGTGTATCCGTCACGATTGCCGGCTTGCCGAACACATCACCCATGATCAGGTTTGCACTCTTTCTTCCAACGCCCGGAAGCGCCAGCAATGCATCAAAATCATCCGGCACCTTATCCTGATATTTCTCGTGCAATACTTTCATGCATGCACAGATATCCTTCGCCTTGCTTCGTCCAAGTCCACACGGACGCACGATTACTTCTACGTCTTCCGGCTTCGCCTCTGCAAGCGCTGCTACGGTCGGATATTTCGCATACAGATCCTGTACCACAACATTCACTCTGGCATCTGTACACTGTGCAGCTAACCGCACTTCTACCAGCAGCTTCCACGCCTCATCGTACTCCAGTGTACACGAGGCATCCGGGTACGCTTCCCGCAAACGTTCTATAATTATAGCGGCTCGTTGTTTCTTCGTCATTGCATAGTTTCTCCATTATTTTATCCTTTTTATCATACCAAATTTCATACAAAATGAAAACCTTTTTCTCTTGCGTTTCGACTTGGATTTTTACATCTTGACTTATTCAATTTTACACCTGTATAATATTATAACCAAGTAAAGTAATTGACGCATCTTTCTATATCGTCAAGCAAGCATATTATACAACTGGAGGAACCGGATATGGATTTACGCATACAGAAAACAAGACAGAATATTTTTCAGGCATTTATTGAACTTCGTGAGAAGTATCCTTTGGAAAAAATCACCGTCAAGGAGCTGACCGAACGTGCCCAGATCAGCAAGCAGACCTTCTACCTGCACTATCGGGATATGTATGATCTGTCCGAGCGTATTGAACAGTCCATGGTTCAGGAGATGTTAAAAGAACTTCCTTACCCGGAAAATATCCTTACCCATACCGGCGAGGTCACAAAACAGTTGTTCCAGAAAGCAATCGATCAGGGACATAATTTCCGGGTTGTCTTCTCTGGCTCCCGCGTCAGCGCACTCACGGAAGGTCTGGAAACCTCCCTCAAAAACGCATTATACGAGAAATGTCCAAAATACCGCACTGATCTCCGTGCCAATATTCTCATCACAATTCTGGTTCAGGGCTGTTACCACGCCTATGAGCAGTATTCAACGATTGATCAGGATCGTGTTGTCTCTATTATCAGTAAAATCGCAGATGAAATCTCAAACGAATGTAAATAAAAGAAAAACAGAAAATGCAAAAGCGGTCAACTTGGGGATAGTTGACCGCCAGCTGCGTTATCAAATAACGCGAAGGAGAAATGTGTGTCTTGTGACACTAATATGAATCTTGGGGGGATTCTATATATATAAAGCATTCTCATGCTTTATACCAATTTCATAAGACTTCCTTCCTCTTTTGTCGATTCGTCTCTACACGAGTTATCTTTTGTAGAAATGTATCTCTTGAAGTCTATGGTTGTATAATACAGATTTTTTTTGGTTTTTTATATCAAATATATGTCTTTTTTTGCACTATTATGATATACTATAAAAAATTTAAAAAGAGAGAAATTTTTAGGATTTTTAGAAGGAGTATCTATGAATATTGACAAAGAAGTAAATCTGAAACTATTCCATCAACAACAGGAGCAAAGCCGTCATCTGGACTACGAAAAAGAATTTGGCATCTACAAAGCAATCGCCAACGGCAATATGGAGGAAGTAAAAGCCCGTCATAAAGAATACGAAGAGCACAAAGGCTACTCAACCGGTGAAGACAGAAATGGTGTGCTGTCAGCCGATCCATTACAGAATGCGAAATATCACTTTGTTATTCTTGCAGCCATGACAAGTCGTTTCTGTGCACAGTATGGCCTTCCACGTGAGGTTGCCTACAGCATGAGCGACATCTTTATCCAGCGTATGGATGTATGCAAGAAGAAAGAAGAAGTCGACAAGCTGCAGACTGAAATGATCATGAGCTATACCAAAGCGATGCAGGATAACCGCAGCAAGGGAATCTATTCCAAGCAGATTGTCAAATGCGTCGACTATATTCATGCGAACCTGCAGCAGGAGCTTCGTTTGGAGAGCATTGCGGAATACCTCAATATGAATCCAACGTACCTGTCCCGTCTGTTTAAAAAGGAAATGGATGTCTCCATCTCCGCCTACATCAAGACCGAACGTTTGAAAACTGCGGCACACCTGCTGCAATACAGCAATTATTCCATCTCTGAAATTTCAGAGTATTTAAACTTCTCCTCCCAGAGTCATTTCACAAGCTCCTTCCAGGAGTTATATGGACTCACACCGAAGAAGTACCGTGATTTACATACAAGCTGTGAATCTCCAGATCTGGAAGACTCCGAAAACTAGTACCTACGATTGCGCAGCAATCTGTGCAACCAGATCCTCCAGATACATCCAACGATCCATCTTTTCTGCCAGCGTCTGTTCGAGCTGTTCCTGCTCTTCATAGAGTCGTTGCAGTTCGGAGGAATTGCTGGCATTTTTTTCCATTGCAGATTTAATGTCTTCGAGCTTCTGTTCTAAGGCAGCAATGTCATCTTCGATCGTATCATATTCCCGCTGTTCCTGATACGAAAGCTTCAGCTTCTTGGTACGCGGTTTTTCTTTCCAGTTATCCGATTTCCCCGCCCTCGGTTCGGTTGATTCTGCTTTCGTCGCAGTCAACTTCTCCGCCGCCTGTTGTTCATACAAAACACGTGTCTCGTAATCGGTATAACCACCCTCGCTCTGCCAGAGCGTTCCATCTGGGCGGAATGCAAAGATACGGCGCACTACACGGTCTAAGAAATAGCGGTCATGACTAACTGCAACAACGATTCCCTGAAAGGAATCCAGATAATCTTCTAAAATCGTCAATGTCGTGATATCCAGATCGTTCGTCGGCTCATCTAAGATAAGAACATTCGGTGCGGACATCAGTACCTTACACAGATACAATCGTCTGCGCTCGCCGCCCGATAATTTCCCGATCAGACCATACTGGTCTTCGCCACGGAACAAGAACCGATCCAACAGTCTTGCCGCAGTAATCTTTCCTTCGTCTGTCTCTACATATTCTGCCACGTCGCGGATATAATCGATCACCCGCTGGTTCGGATCCATATCCGTTCCAAGCCGGATTTCCTGTGCAAAATAGCCTATCTTTACCGTTGGGCCAATCACAACGCTTCCACTGTCCGGTTCCAAAATGCCCTGCATGATCTTAAGCAGCGTACTTTTCCCACAGCCATTCCGACCGACAATTCCAATCCGGTCATTCTTTAAGAAATGATATGTAAAATCATGAATAATCGTCTTTCCGCCGAAGCTTTTTTCAGTATGGTCAAGCTCCACCGTCGTCCGTCCAAGGCGCGAAGAAACGGAGCCAATCTCTACCTGTGCATCCTTTACCGGAGCTGATTTGCCCTTCATCTCCTCGTAGCGCTCCAATCTCGCCTTCTGCTTGGTTGAACGCGCTCTGGCACCACGCTTTACCCATTCGAGTTCCACGCGGAGAATCGACTGACGCTTACGCTCCTGTGCATCTAAGATATCCTCGCGAAGCGTCTTTCCCTCCAGGAATCCAGAATAGTTTGTCGCGTATGAATAGATCTGTCCCTTATCCACTTCGATAATCCGATTCGCCACGCTGTCAAGGAAATAACGGTCATGGGTTACCATGATGATCGAGCCTTTATATGCGCGCAGTTCGCCCTCTAACCCGGTTGACATCTCACTGTCCAGATGGTTGGTCGGCTCGTCTAAGAGTAATATATCTGCCTTCTCGAGCAATGCAGATACGAGCGCCAGACGCTTGCGCTGTCCACCGGATAAGTGTCCACATGTTTCTTCAAAATCTGTAATGCCAAGCTTCGTCATCATCGTCTTCGCTTCGCTCTCAACCGTCCAGTGATTTTCCTCTGTGACATGTCCCCGCACCACTGCCTGCAGCACGGTATCTGTCGCTTCAAATTCCGGTGTCTGCGGCAGGTATTGTACTGTGTAATGATTTGCCAGTATCACGTCTCCGGAATCTGGTTTCTCTATGCCTGCAATCATCTTCAGAAGGGTGGATTTGCCGGTACCGTTGATTCCAATGATTCCGGCTTTTTCGCCTTCCTGCAGGAAGAAGGACGCCTTATCAAAGAGCTTGCGCTCGCCATATGCTTTTGTGATTTCATCGACGGTTACGATGTTCATGTGTTCGCTCCTTTATCTACCAGAGTTGATCTATTCTTACGAAATATATGGTGGTTTCTAGTCTGTATCGGAGGTTCATAATATCAGATGTATTGAAACCAAGAAGTACTTCTAAGTTCCAAACATATTTATATTTTGAACCTTTGATACATTCTAACAAACCACCATATATTTCTCATGTTATCAACTCTGTTTACGCTAAAATACTTTTCTGTTTCTATCATTCATAATCCGGCAGATTTAATAATTTTTCACTCAAGTCTATCAGTTCTTGTCTGCCTGATGAGTTTATGATCTGTACGTTTCCTTTGTGGTCGTCAGTGCGCAGCAAGCCCTGTACTTTCAGGCGGCGCATGAGTTCGCGTGAAGTGCCGAGGCTGCCATCAATCAGATGAATGGAACGGTCACCAAGGAAATGGCGAAGTTCCTTCTTCAGGAACGGATAGTGTGTACATCCGAGAACGATGGATTCTGTGTCGTCGGTCAGGACTGGTGATAGCTTTTCTGCGAAATAATCGTCCAATTCCTGTCCGTCCAGATCGCCATGCTCGACGAACTCCATCAATCCGTCACACTGGACTGGAACGATATCTGCCTGCTCCCGGTACTTTGCCAAAAGGTTCTGGAACTTCTCCTGTTTGAGTGTCATCGGAGTTGCCATCACTAAGATTCTACCACCATGGCTTTCGGTCACAGCAGGTTTTACAGCTGGTTCGATTCCCACGATTGGAAGCTCCGGATATGTATTTCGCAGCAAACGTACGGCTGCGCTTGTCGCTGTATTGCAAGCAACTGCAAGTCCTTTGATTCCCATATCCAGCAGCTTTTCCACCACTGCAAATGTCAATTCCCGGATCTCCGCCTGCGGCTTCACACCATACGGCGCATGCAGGGAATCACCATAATATATAAAATCTTCCTTCGGCATCAGCTTTACAGCCTCACGCAATACGCTGAGTCCGCCAAGTCCCGAATCCATAAATCCGATTGGAAGTCTTTGTTTTTCCTGTAAATGATCTATTTCTGACATGTTATAACCTTCTTGTTTTTATCTCGTCGTTGATTGGCACCCGATTCTTATCACACTATGCCAGCTTGTGCATGCCGAATCTCCGCAATGCTCATTTTACCACACATGCAGGTACTTGTACAAATGAAAATCGCAAGGTGCCGCGCGGATTGCTCCATACACCTTGCGATTTCTCTATGACTCGTTTACTTTTACACTTATTTTGTTGTATCGGTCTTGCGTACCTTATCACGTACCGAGAGTACCATGGATGGCGATACGGAAAGCTCATCAATTCCCATCTTCAGGAATGTTTCTGTCAATGTTGTGTCTGCACCAAGCTCGCCACAGATTCCAACCCAACAGTTTTCCTTATGTCCATTGTCGATCACCATCTGGATCATGCGTAAGATTGCTGGATGGTGGGAATCGTAAAAGTCATCCAGCTTCGGATTCTGGCGGTCAATCGCCAGCGTATACTGTGTCAGATCGTTCGTTCCGATGCTGAAGAAGTCAACCTCCTTCGCAAGCTCTGCACTCATCATAACTGCGGCTGGTGTCTCGATCATGATACCCTGCTCAACATCTCCATACGGAAGTCCCTGTGCATCTAACTCGGCTTTCACTTCATCCACGATTGCATGAATCTTCTGCACCTCTGCCACGGAAATGATCATCGGATACATGACACCGATATTTCCATAATAGCTTGCACGGAAGATCGCGCGAAGCTGTGTCTTGAAGATTTCCGGCTGTGTCAGACAGATACGGATTGCACGATAGCCCATTGCCGGGTTGTCTTCCTTATCCAGATTGAAATAATCCACCTGCTTATCTGCACCAATATCCAATGTACGGATAATGACTTTCTTGCCTGCCATATTTTCTGCAACTGTTTTATACGCCTGAAACTGCTCTTCCTCCGTTGGGAATGTATCGCTCTCAAGATACAGGAACTCGCTTCGGAAAAGTCCGATGCCCTCTGCATCATTCTGGAGGGCAGATGCCACATCTGCAACCCCGCCGATATTCGCATAGAGCTTGATTTTCTTTCCATCGAGCGTGATATTTTCCTTGCCCTTCAGTTCCTGCAGCAACCGCTTCTTTTCTTCGACTTCCTGCTTCTTGCTCTCATATTCCTTTACAATGTCGTCGGTTGGCTCTACATAGACACTGCCATTGTAGCCATCGACAATTGCGAATTTGCCATCGACAGATTCTTCGAATTTGACACCGATCAGCGCCGGAATGTTCATCGTCCGCGCCAGAATCGCTGTATGGGAATTGGTCGAACCATGTCTTGTCACAAATGCAAGCACCTTCGACTTATCAAGCTGGACAGTCTCACTCGGTGCCAGATCATCTGCCAGCAGAATCACCGGTTCGTCACCATCTAATACATTGTCCTTCTTTCCCTGCAGAATCTTCACAACCCGGTTGGAAATATCCTTTACATCTGCGGCACGCGCCTTCATATAATCATCGTCCATCGCGGCGAACATATCCGAGAAATTATCTCCTGTTGTCGCAACGGCATACTCAGCATTGATGCCCTGACTCTCGATCATGTGCGTGATTGCTTCCACATAATCAAGATCATCCAGCATCATCTGGTGTACGTCGAAGATCATCGCATTTACTTCTCCGACTTCCACCAGTGCCTTTTCATAGAGTGCCTGCAACTGCTCCTTCGCAGTTTCCTTTGCCTCTTCAAATCGCTTTACTTCTGCGGCTGTGTCCTCGATCTTTACACGTTTGACAGTACTTTCATCCTTGTTATAAACGGATATCCGACCGATTGCAATTCCGCCAAATACACTTTTTCCTTTTAATTCCTGCATACTCTCACCCGGCTGTATAAGACCTTCCCTTTCTTCGTACCTCGATTACAGGTTCTCTTTCATAAATGCAGAGAGTGCTGCGATTGCCTCATCTTCCTGCTCGCCGTCTGCCTGCAGGATCACTTCGTGTCCCTGCTTTGCGCCAAGGCTCATAACGCCCATGATACGCTTTGCGTCAACGCTTCTTCCGTCCTTTGCGATTGTTACCTTGCAAGGATAAGCGGCTGCGAGCTTTACAAGCTGTCCGGCTGGTCTTGCGTGGATTCCCTGTGCATCTGTGATTACATAACTAAACTCTTTCATAATTTTATTCTCCTTTTCTTTTTATAAATATTTATTCTTAAGCAACTACTTTCTTCTTTAATACTCCGAGCAGCAGTGCGGAAATGATACTTCCGACTACCAGTGCGAGGAGATACATTGCGGCGTGTCCAACAACCGGGAATACGAAGATTCCACCGTGAGGTGCCATCAGTGTACAGTTAAATGCTGCGGAAAGTCCACCAGCAACACCGGCACCAACCACGCATGCCGGGATAACATGTAACGGATCGGCTGCGGCGAATGGGATCGCGCCTTCTGTGATGAAGGAAAGTCCCATAACGAAGTTTGTAGGACCTGCCTTGCGCTCCTGCTCTGTGAACTTGTTCTTGAACAACAAGGTTGCGATTGCGATCGCGATTGGAGGAACCATACCACCGATCATAACCGCTGCCATGATATCATAATTTCCGGCTGCGATCTGCGCGGTACCGAATACATACGCTGCTTTGTTGACCGGGCCGCCCATATCAACTGCCATCATCGCACCAAGCAATGCACCGAGCAGGATAATGTTTGCGCCACTCATATTCTTCAAACCATTATTCAATGCTGTATTGATAAATCCAACGACCGGCTCTATCACGAATACCATACCCGCTCCGGTGATCAGCAATCCAAAGACCGGAATCAGCAGGATCGGCACCATTCCTTCGAGTGCAGAAGGAAGCTTCGAGAAAATCTTCTTAATCAACAATACAACATAACCTGCCATAAATCCGGCAACCAGTGCGCCGAGGAATCCGGACTTTCCATTTGCAGCAATGGCTCCACCCAAGAAACCAAGTGCAAGTCCCGGACGATCTGCGATACTCATCGCGATAAATCCGGCGAGGATCGGCAGCATAAATCCAAATGCGACGCCACCAACCTGTGCCTTCAGGAAATATGCGATCGGTGTCAATGTACCGAAGTTACTCTTTACATCTGCAACCGAACCATACTTATCGATCAGATACTGTGGAACGTGATTTAAGTCTACGAGCAGTCCATCAATCAGGAATGCAAGCGCGATCAGAATACCACCACCAACGACAAACGGTAACATATGGGATACACCATTCATCAGATGCTTGTAGATCTGGTGTCCGACGCTTTCCTTACCTTCGGTCTCTTTGCTTTCCACTGCATCACCGCCAGTCTCGTAAATGGCAACCTTGCCCTCCGCTGCACGAGTCAGCAGCTCTTCTGCTTTGTTGATACCATCGGCTACCTTACAGATGATGACTTTCTTCCCGTGGAAACGATCCATCGGCACCTGTGTATCTGCAGCTACGATGATCGCATCTGCTTCTTTGATTTCCTCTGCAGTCAATACATTCTTGGCACCGCCGGAACCTCTGGTTTCTACCTTGATTGCGTAGCCCAGCTCCTTTGCTTTCTTCTCCAATGCTTCGGCAGCCATATAAGTATGTGCGATTCCGGTTGGACATCCGGTTACTGCCAGAATCTTTTTTGTTGCTTCAGTGATAGTTGGAATCTCTTCCTCCTGCTTCGCATCACCATTTTCTGCCTTGTCAATGATACTTAAGAATTCATCTACCGTCTTTGCAGATTTCAATGCATTTGTGAAATCCTCATCCATAAGCAGTACAGATAATTTGCTCAGTACATCGAGATGTACATTGTCTGCGGTATCCGGTGCTGCGATCAGGAACAGCAGATGTACCGGCTCGCCATCCAGCGAATCAAAATCAACACCGTCGGGAATTACCATCGCTGCAAGTCCTGCCTGCTTGACCGCTGCCGACTTACAATGTGGAATCGCAATTCCTTCTCCAATTCCGGTTGTTCCTTCCTGTTCTCTTGCATACACACCCTTGCGGTATGTGTCGACATCTGCGATCTTTCCGCTCTCTGCCATCAAGGCTACGGCACGATCCAGTGTTTCTTCCTTTGAGCTTACCTTGGCACCAAGGTAAATGCCCTTCTTGTCTAAAAGATCTGTAATTCGCATATGCAACCCCTCCTTCATCATTTTTTTCCGAAGGTCTTTGCAAGCAAACCTTCGACTTCTTCCTTCGTTGCAAGCTCTTCCGAAAATGCACTCGCACTTCCGGTACATACACCCATTTCAAATGCATTTTTATAAGCATCTGCTCCGCCATCTGCGAGCAGATATCCTGCGATAAATCCAGCGACCATCGAATCTCCGGCACCTACGGAATTCTTCACCGTTCCCTTTGGTGCTTCTGCCCGGTACTCACTTCCGTCCTCTGCAAGTAAAACCGCTCCGTCGCCTGCCATGGATACGAGCACATTTCGCGCGCCCTGCTCCTGCAGCTTCTTCGCATATTTACATACATCGTCTTTATCCTTGATCTCCACACCGAAGATCTCGCCAAGTTCGAAATTATTCGGCTTGATCATGAACGGCTTATACGGAAGCACATTCATCAGAAGGTCTCTTGTCGCATCTACAACGATCTTCAACTTCTTGTCCTGCAGCCGCTTCATGATATCCATATATGCGGACTGCGGCATACTCTCTGGAATCGAACCTGCCAGAACAAGGATATCGCCCTCCTGCAAAGTCTCTAACTTCTGATATAACAATTCCAATGCATCCGCGGAGATCTTCGGTCCCTGTCCGTTGATCTCGGTTTCTTCCTTCGCACGGATCTTGACATTGATTCGTGTCATACCTGCATCTAACTCAATAAAATCACTTTCTACACCTTTCGCTTTCAGCATGGATTTCAAAACCTCTCCGGTAAATCCAGCCGTAAATCCAAGTGCCTGATTCTCGAATCCAAGATTCTTCAACACCATAGATACATTGATTCCTTTTCCACCCGGCAGAATCTTCTCGCCGCTGGTACGATTGACATATCCAAGATTCACACAATCCAGATCCTGCACGTAATCGAGAGATGGATTAAATGAAACAGTGTAAATCATACGCTCACCTCCGTGATATTCTTCATTCCTCTGTACTCATTATTTTCAATCTTCGTTGTAATTATCCTTGCAGACTTGAATTCTGCAAAACTAATCGAACAAATCTCACCAAATTTGCTGCTGTCACACAACACGTAGCGTTCCTTTGTCTTCTGCATGGATTTCTTTTTCACCATTGCTTCTTTGACATCCGGTGTTGTAAATCCGTTGACCTTCGTCACGCCGTTTGCACCCCAGAAGCCCTTCGTGAAGTTGTATTTATCCAGAGAAATAATTGCTTCCTCTCCAACGATTGCCTCTGTGATCGGTTTGAACTCACCGCCAAGAATATGTGTCGTATAACCCTTCTGTGACAAATGCTTTGCATGTGCAAATGAGTTTGTGACGAATATCACATTCTTCGCTGTGATATAGTCGATCATCAGCTCGGTTGTCGTTCCGGCATCCATATACACCACATCCTGATCTTCGATCAACGCCGCCGCATATCTGGCAATCTCAATCTTTTCTTCCCGGTTGATCTCCTTCCGGTACTCCACTGCATCATCCTTCACATGGAAGCTTCCGCCGATCGCCATCGCACCGCCATGTACCTTCACCAGTCTTCCTTCCTTATCCAATGCGTTCAGATCACGCCGGATCGTGGACTCAGAAATATCAAGAAGCTGCATCAGTTCCTGTACGGAAACGCTGTGTCTTTGCTCTACCGCTGCAAGTATCGCCTGCTGTCTTTCTTCTCCTAACATGTTTCTCCTTTCAGTCAAATTCTTTCATTTTATTTCAATTTCGTTCAACTTTTCTATATAATAACGCCATTTTCAGTCATTGTCAATCATTTTCTTTCATTTTTATTCAATTTTCAGTCAAAATTCGTCATGGAGCAGTCAACAAGACAATGTGCTTCATTTACAGACATAAAAATAAGGACAGCTGACTGTAAATCAACTGTCCTGCATTCATTTATACTGTGTTATTATTACGCCATCTGTGTCTGAAACAGCGCGTCAATCTCTTCTTTCGTTGCAAGCTCCTCGGAAAATGCACTGGCACTTCCGGCACAGATACCAAGCTTCAACGCATACTCGTAATCGTCACGCTCGATATAACCGGCAAGGAATCCGGCAAGCATCGAATCACCGGCACCAACAGAGTTCTTCACCCGTCCCTTTGGTGCGGCTGCGCGGATCACTCTGCCATCCTCTGTCACAAGGACCGCTCCCTGATACGACATAGAGACGAGTACATTTCTGGCGCCACGCTCCTGCAGCTTCTTCGCATACATCTCTGCCTGATCCATCGTCGTTACTTCCACGCCAAACAAGTTTCCAAGCTCAGTACGGTTTGGCTTAATCAAAAATGGATGATACGGAAGAACATTCGTGAGCAGTTCGCCGGTTGCATCCACGATAATCTTGTTGTTATTGTATTGCAGCATCTGCATGATATCCATGTAAGCTGTCTTGGACATACTATCCGGCAGACTACCTGCAAGTACCAGATAATCATCCTGATCCAGATATCCAAGCTTCTCGTAAAGCTCTGCGATATCCTCGCTCTTGATCTCCGGTCCCTGTCCGTTGACCTCTGTCTCATCACCACAACGCATCTTGACATTGATACGCGTCAGTCCATTTGCGATATCAATAAAATCTGCATTCATATCCCGCTGCATCAACAGCGCCTTCAAAGCATCTCCGGTAAATCCTGACGTAAAACAGATCGCACGGTTGTCAATCCCGAGATTCTGCAGCACGATCGACACGTTGATTCCCTTTCCACCCGGCAGAATCTTCTCACCTGTCGTACGATTCACCTGATTGCGTTCGAATTCCGTCAAATCCAGAATATAGTCCAGCGACGGGTTAAATGTTACTGTATATATCATATTTTTCCCTTTCTCTCTATGAGTAAATCCCGAACCAATACACTGATTTTATAATACCCTATTCCCCGCGTGATTGTAAATGTTTTTTTATCTATACATTCTATTCCTACAATACAAGCCTGCACTGTCTGATTTATTTTCTGACAGAATAAATACAGATCTGTCCGCTCTCCAATACAATCGACTGGTATACATCCTTGTTCTTCTCAGTCTCACCCGCACAGGCATCGTCCGCAAAATCAGTGCTATCGAGTAACTTCTCTAACGTCTCGTCTTCCTTCACCGAAACTGTCACACGCTCCTTGCCCCAGTTGGAGATCACAAGAACGCTCTGTGACTCGCCCTTACGATAAAAGGCAAAGATATCCGGCTGTTCCTCCATATATGCATCCGCCGGTACAAACCGTCCTTCTACCAACGCATCTGCATAGTCCGGATTCTTCCGAAGCGCAATCAGCTTCTTGTAATAATGTAACACGGATGCAGCATCCTTCTGCTCATCCTCCACGTTGATCTCGGTGTGGTTCGGATTCAAGATCATCCATGGAGTTCCGGTTGTAAAGCCTGCACCGTCACCACCATTCCACTGCATCGGTGTCCGCGCATTGTCCCGGCTGTATGTATTACACAGGTCAAGTGCCGCCTCTTCCGTAAATCCATGCTCCTTCGCACGCACATACTGATCCTTCGTGTTGATATCATCGTACTGATCCAGCGAAGTGAAATCCATGTTCGTCATACCGATTTCCTGCCCCTGATACAAAAATGGAATACCGTGTTCCATCATCATGATCGTACCAAGCAGCTTCGCGCCAGTCTTCTTATCGATCCAAGGTGGCAGGAATACGTCCACGCCACGCGGCTCATCGTGATTCTCAATGATGTTCGCCATAAATCCAACATCCTGCGTTGCAAGCTGGGACTCAATCACCGCCTTCTTCAACATTTCCGGTGTGACTGTGACGGTTCCGTACCAGCCGCCCTCCTCACAGTTTGTGATCAGATGCAGCGTAAAATCAAAAATCGTAGAGAAATGTCCCTGCTCGCCAATGAATTCCGCCAGCTTGCCTTCCTCCATGTTGAACACTTCGCCTACAGTAAATGCATCCTTCTTCGCAAAGGTATGTGCTTTCAGATCCTCCAGCATATCATCGACAGTGTGTGTTCCCGCATTTGCCGTCTCGATAATCTGGTCGGCCGAGCAAAGCCCGTCCGGTCCATCTGCCGGGTACGAGGGGAATGTCGTGTCCTTCTTGATGTTGATGATCGCATCAATCCGGAAGCCCGTGATTCCCTTGTCGAGCCACCAGTTGATCATCTCATACAGATCCTTTAATACCTCTGGATTGTTCCAGTTTAAGTCCGGCTGTTCCTTCGCAAACGAATGATAATAATACAGATCGTCCGTGCCTTCTACCTTCTCCCACATATTTCCACCGAAATACGAACGGTAGTTGCTCGGTGCGTGTCCGTCCTTTCCTTTTTCAAAATAAAACCGTTTTGCATATGGTCCTTCCGGATCTGCAAGTGCCTTTTGGAACCACGCATGCTGATCGGAACAATGATTCACAACGAGATCCATGATAATATACATGTCCCGTTTCTTCGTCTCCGCGATCAGTTGCTCCAGATCTTCCATCGTGCCAAAACACGGCGCGATCTTATAATAATCAGAAATATCATATCCCTGATCGACAAACGGCGATTCATACACCGGGCAGATCCAGAGGATATCTACCCCTAAATCCTTCAGATAATCAAGCTTGCTGATGATACCCGGAATATCACCGATTCCGTCGCCGTTGCTGTCACAGAAGCTCTTCGGATATATCTCATATGCGACTTTGTCATGCCACCATTTTTTATTCATTCGTTACTCCTTTACGGACAATATAATTACCATCACCAAAATACATGCCATTCCTACCAGATCCATCGTCGTCATTACCGTGCCAAGCCACAGCACAGAAAAAAGCGTCGCTGAAACCGGCTCCACGCTGGAGATCATGCTGGCACGCACAGGACCAATGTCGTGCACGCCCTGCAAGAACAACAGAAATGCCATCATGGTTCCGATGAATACCATCGCTGCAACTGCCAGTACGCCATGGAAATCAAGATGCACCGGAATCGTCCATACTTTCACGATACAGCTATATACCACACCACAGATCAGCATGCCATAGCCAACGACCGGCTGACTGCCCCATTTCTTGAGCATCCGCTCCGGAAGCAATGTATACATGCAGAATCCAAATGCCGCAAGCAGTCCCCATTTCAGTCCTGCCTTCGAGATACTCATCTGATGGATATTTCCATGTGTTGCGATCAGAAATGTACCGCCGACCGCCAGAAGCACCGCTACAATCTCCCGGAACTTCGGTGGACGCAGTCTGCGCACACAGGAAATAATCAGCACCATCACAGGTGCCAGATATTGCAGTGCCGTTGCAATCCCGGCATTCGTATGATGAATCGCCTCTAAATATGCATACTGGCACAAGCCCACGCCGAAAATCGCAAACAGGATAATCCCGAAGAAATCCCGTGTGGATTTGAATATGTCAAATGCCGCTTTCCGCTCACGGATAATATATGCAATTGTGAGAATCACACCGGTGACAAGCATGCGCATACACGAAAGCCATGCCGTGTTGATGTTGTAGTGCGAAAATAAAAACTGTCCGCAGGCACCCGAAAAGCCCCATGAGATCGCACCGACCAACACGCACAGCACACCCCGTAACTGGTTGCCATGTGTACCCTCATCATAATTTTTTCGTTTACTCATTGCTGGTTCACCAGAACGGCTTTGATCTCATCCACATTCGCATATCCGTTTTTCTCCATGATATACTTCAAAGCCTCCTGAATATCCTCCTCTGTCAGAATAATCTGCTTGCTCTCCTCTGTGACGACCGTACAGCCGCCCTTCATATCACAGCATCTGCCACTACAATTATTCTTCTGTATATTTTTCCGGCTGATCGCGCCGATTTCCTCCAGCGTATTAATCATGCGGTACACAGTCGCAATTCCGATACTGTTGTCCCGCTTATGCGCCAGAAAATAAACTTCCTTACAACAGGTATATTCTTCGTTCGCAATAATGTCGACGATCAGCTTGCGTTGCTCTGTCAGACGATATCCATGTTCCTTGAGTGACGCAAGAATCTCTTCCTTACTGCTTGCTACCTGTCCGATTGGTTCCTGATCGTTCATTCTGTCACCTCTTCCATCTTCTTCCTTTTTAATCCTCTAACAACGATCCGATACAAGACGATTGATGCGCTCGTTCCGATCGTCCACCCGACCGGCCATGCGAGCCAGATTCCGGTACTGCCCCATTCCTTCGAGAAAAGCGCGGCTAAGATCACGCGCAGGAACAGATCCAGAAATGTTGTAATCATAAACTGTTTCATCGCACCGATGCCCCGCAGAACGCCATCTGTAATCAGCTTGATCGACACCACAAAATAAAATGGTGCTAAAATATGTAAAAATTCAACACCAACCTTCTTCGCCTCGGCGCTGTTTGCATCCATGAAAAGCTGCACCAGACTGCCACTGCACAGAAGGTACAATAAAACAACCGGCACACACGTGAGGAAGATCAGCTTCAATGCTGCCTTGCAGCCCTGACTGATCCGCTCGATCTTCTGTGCACCGAGATTCTGTGCTGCAAAGTTCGAGACACCATTTCCTAGCATCGTAAATGTCGTGATGACCATGTTATTGAGCTTCACCGCTGCTGCATATCCCGCAATCACGTCCGAGCCAAAACTGTTGATGATACTCTGGATAATGATATTTCCAATCGATACAAAACCCTGTTGCAGGGTACTTGGTATCGCAATCTTCAGCATCTTACCGAAGATCTCTCCGGAGAATACCGGCACCTTCTGATGTCCCTCGTGTTCATCCTTGATCTTCCGCAGTCGAAGCAGCACAACGATCACGGACAGGATACAGCTCACGCCCTGGCAGATAAATGTCGCCCATGCAACACCAGCGACACCCATATGAAAACTCTTTACAAACAAAATATCGACAAACACGTTCGATACAGATGAAAAAGCTAAGAATATAAATGGCGTTTTCGAATCACCAAGTGCCGAGAAAATACCGGTTGCAATATTATAGAAGAACAAAAATACAAGTCCTCCGGTATACACGTCCAGATACAGCTTGGAATCTGCAAATATATCTGCCGGTGTATGAATCAGATGCAGTAACGCACCGCCTGCGAAAAGTCCGGTCAGTGTCAGGATCAGACACAGCACTGCCGAATAAATAAATGTCGTGTAGACGGTCGTCTTCATCTTCCGGTAATTCTTCGCCCCGAAAAACTGCGCCGCAATAACTGAACATCCCATGTTACAGCCAAACGCAAACGCCATATAAATCAATGTAATCTCATAAGAATTTCCCACGGCTGCAAGTGCATTTTTGCCAACATACTTTCCTGCGACCAAGCTGTCTGCAATGTTGTAAAGCTGCTGGAAAATGACACTTCCAAGTAACGGAATGCAATACCTCCACAATACACGCTCCGGTTTCCCAACTGTTAAATCCTTATTCATCGTTGCCGCACCGTGTCCGGTACGCCTCGCCTCCTTCTTTTTCTGCATGAGATAGTTTGTGTATATACGTCGGGATTGAGTTTCCATAATATACGATGTATTGAAACTAAGAAGTACTAGATGTTCTGACATACATATTGATCATGCACGCAACCGCCGTCAATTCGCCATCCATGGCTCAATGACGGCTTGTTTGAACATCGTGTTCAAACATTGCTGATGTCACACAGAACATCAGGAACTTCTAAGTTCCAAACATATGTATATTATGGAAACTCAATCCTGACATATATATACACAAACGAGCTCATTGCTCTCATATTTAATCTCAGTGTTCTTTATACGCGCCAAGTATCTTAATATCGTTATATACTTGTATCTGCCTTAATGTCTCGACGACAACTTCCAGCCGCTCGGTCAGGCAGTCGATCTCGATGTAGAAGTTGTACGTACCCATCGACTGTTTTGTCGGGCGGGACATAATCGAGATCAAGTTGATGCGCTTATCATAGAACCGGCGCAGGATATCGAACAGGATTCCCGGTCGGTCAGTTGCAGGCATGATATAAACCGGGATTCGTACCTTCTCCCGTCCGTCTGTCTCTGCTGCCGCTGCCTTCTCGCCGCTTACAAGCTCTTCTAGCTGCTTCTCCAGATCTGGATTTTCTACGTCCAACACGCCCTTGCGCAGGATGATAAAACGGGTATGATTTCCCTTTGCATCTGTCACATCCTCTGCAAGCACCCGCGCATCGTCCGCCTGTATCACATGATGTGGTACGATTGCGGCAGCGCCCGGTTCATCCTGTATCTTGTAATAAGATTCCATGTTGCTGCTCGTTGTCACAATCTCCGCATCGTGCAGGGTATGCAGGAACTGTCTGCACTGTCCGTTCGTCTTAAACTGCACATAGATTTTCTTGATATCTTCAATCTTCTCCGCGTTGGCAAGCAGCGAAAATTGCACTGCCACCTGATTTTCATCAACAATATAGACGTCCTTTTCCAACAACAGATCGAGTGTCC
Source organism: Butyricicoccaceae bacterium (assembly GCA_963659815.1). GTDB lineage: Bacteria > Bacillota > Clostridia > Lachnospirales > Lachnospiraceae > Coprococcus_C. The sequence continues at coordinate 34,647 of CAVKUW010000041.1, read as the reverse complement.
GCTGCACATAGCCATCCAGCATATTTTCTACCGGAACGACTGCATACTCACACGCCTCGTTCGTACAGAGCTGTTCAAACACATCATCAATCGTCGGACAATAAAGCGGTTCTAAGGCTTCCTTATGTACCGCCTCGTATTTCTTATTATATTCCTCATAGGACTTATCACAAAATGTCCCTTTCGGTCCTAATACTGCTATCATGTAGATGTCTCCTCCTGACCGTGCATATCCAATCTGCTGATTTCCTTACAGAATTCAGCTTACTATTTCATCTATGCACGCATTATATCCACTCGTAATTTCCGCCGGTAATCGCAAGGCTTAACAATGCGTCCATCTTCTCGACATCCTCGCCCTCCAATACCTGTATCAGCTTTGCGGTATCCTCTGCCATCTGCATGTCCTCATCCGGTCCGATCTCCGGATCAAATTCTGCTTCGCAGTACGGACAATTGATATGCTCCATCGTCTGCAGAGACAGGAATTTCTCTCCACAGCTTTCGCATTCATAATACCCACAATGGGTTGTTCCTTCCGGTACATAATACATACGCTAACTCGACTCCTTTATATCTATCTCTTTCAAGAGATTCCTCATTCTGTATCCTTGGAATCTCCTGCATCCTCCCATTTACTTTCACCATCCCGATCATTTAAGTTCGTCGCCGGGAAAATATCTGCCACATCATTGATCGCGATATACGCATACGGATCAATGCTATGTACCAGATTCCGCATCTTGCCGACCTGAAACCGGTTCACGATGAAATACACCAGCGTGCGGTCGGTATTCGAATAATATCCTTTGGCATCAATCGTTGTAATGCCATTTTCAAACGCTTTGGAAAGTGCCTCGCACACATGCTTCGGATGTGCTGTCACAATAAATGCTGCCTTGGAACGATCGAAGCCCTCCACGAAGAAATCAATCGTTTTCGATGCTGCCGCATAAGTCACAACCGAGTAAAGCGGCAAAATCCAGCTATCGAGCACGATTCCACAGATGATGTACAAAATCACATTGTACGCCATCACGAACGAACCAAGACTTAACCCAAGCTTCTTCGCAAACATAACACCGATGATGTCGATACCATCCATCGCACCGCCAAACCGTACCGCAAGACCACTTCCACAGCCGGAGATAATACCTCCGAAGATTGCGCACAGAAACAGGTCACTTCCGGCAAGCGGGGATACGATCGTCACATCGACCGGTAAAATATCTGTGATAATCCATGCAACAAAGGAATAAATCAATACTGCATAAATTGCATAGATCGTGAATACCACGCCCTCGCGCTTCAACCCAAGTAAGAAGATTGGAATGTTTAAGAGAATCAAAACCAGAGAAAGACTGATCCATTTCGGTGTGAGCTGGGATACCAGCATAGCAGTTCCTGAGATACCGCTATCATACAGTTTGACCGGTGCCAGAAAGATAACAACGCCAAATGCGTTGACGATTCCCGCAACCGTCAGGAGCAAAAAGTTCTTGATACTGAGCATGCCACATACTTTCCTGATTTTTTCCATTCGCAATCCTCCTAATTCGAAATTTTACCTATACGTTCTCGATCTGTTCCCGAAACGGACGAAACGCAGATGGTAATGCATACGTCTCGTCCAAACTCTCCTTTGTTACCCACTTCCATTTTTTATTTGTCTCACGACAGCGGATATAATACGCTGTCATATGCCATTCCACATGGCTGAATATATGTGTGTAGCTTGTCTGCATCAGAAGGTCGACCGGTTCTACCTGCCACTCGGACGCCTGCGTCACTGCCTCCTGCTTATCAAGCTTTGCATCCACATTCGGAAATTCCCACATGCCTGCCAGAAGTCCGCTTGCGCTGCGCTTATGCAGTGCCACGGTATCATCCGTAAGCAGGATAAATACGGTCTTTTCCACAATCTTTCGTTTCTTCTTCTCACTGCGGACAGGCAGGCTTCTCCATGTATCCTGCTTCCGCGCCTGACAGATCTCTGCGACCGGACATGCGTCACATCGCGGTGCGCCATTCGGCACACAGACTGTCGCGCCAAGCTCCATCAACGCCTGCGTCGCTGTCCCCGGATTCTCCCGCGGATACGTCTCCTGCAGTTCCTTCGTGATGCGCTTCTTCGTTGTCTGCAGATCAATATTGGCATCATCTGCCAATAACCGGCTATACACGCGCAGGACATTTCCATCGACCGCCGGTGTCGGTGCATCAAAGCAGATCGACGCGATTGCGCCTGCTGTATAATCACCAATGCCGGATAAACTCCGGATCTGTGCGTATTCCGATGGAAATACTCCCGTGTATTCCGCACAGATCGTCTGCGCCGCCTTCTGCAGGTTGCGCACACGGTTATAATATCCAAGTCCTTCCCAGAGCTTTAAGATCTGTTCCTCCGGTGCCTCTGCCAGATCCGGGATCGTCGGAAGTGCCGTAAGGAAACGCCGATAATATTCCTTTACCGCCTCCACACGTGTCTGCTGCAGCATGATTTCTGACAGCCACACATGATACGGCTCCCTGTCCTTTCTCCACGGAAGTTCGCGTTTATGTGCTTCATACCACGGAATGAGCCTCTCAAACATGGCAATAAGCACCTGTTCCTCTGTCCTCATTAAAAGTCAAGCTTGATGAAACTGTCGTCGTCCCGATTCGCAAGCTTACGTCCTTCCATTGTCTTGATTGCCAGCTCGATCTGCTCGATCATCGAATCCGTGATATTCGTTTTCTCCCCGTAATTCAAATAATTCAGGATCGTCAACATCTCGGATTCACTGTCTGTAAAATACCCGGTGCCCTCCTGCTGCATATCGCCCACATTCTTGACGAGCTCCAGCATCTTGTTCGGCAGCGTTCTGTAATCCCATGGTTTTGATTCGATATCACCTAACATCGTCTTATTCCTTTCCATTCCAACAATATGTACAAAGCTTCTCCGGCTCGATTCCAACAGCCTCAAGCATATCGTCTAAGCGGTGGAACCGGAGCGATGTAAATTTCAGTTTCTCGCAGATCTTATCAACCATCTTCTGGTATTTCTCAGACGTATAATCTGCGTACTCCTGCAATACCTCATCCGTGACATCTCCGCCCTCTAACTCTGCGATAACCGTTCTTGTGATCAGCTCCATCTCAGAGTTTGACCGGGAGAAGTTCAAGTATTTACATCCATATACAAGTGGTGGACACGCCGGACGAATATGCACTTCCTTCGCACCACTCTCAAACAAATATTCTGTCGTCTCACGAAGCTGTGTACCACGCACGATCGAATCGTCGATCAGCAGCAGGCTCTTGTCCCGGATCAGCTCTTCGATCGGAATCAGCTTCATCTTCGCGATCAGATTACGCTTACTCTGAATCGTCGGCATGAACGAACGTGGCCATGTCGGCGTGTATTTGATAAATGGTCTGGAAAATGGAATGCCAGACTCATTTGCATATCCAACTGCATGCGCCGTACCGGAATCCGGAACACCCGCAACGATATCCGGCTTGACATTATCACGTCTTGCAAGAAGCTGCCCGCAGCGATACCGCATCTCCTCGACATTCACACCCTCGTAAGTCGAAGATGGATATCCATAGTAGATCCAGAGGAAGGTACAGATCTTCATCTCTTTACCCGGCAGAACCAAAGTCTTCAACGCGTCACTCGTCATCACGGCAACCTCCCCCGGACCAAGCTCCCGGTAAGTCGAATAACCGAGATTCAAGAACGCAAAGCTCTCGAAGGTTGCACAGAATGCGCCATCCTTCTTACCAACGATGATCGGCGTTCTTCCGTATTTATCTCTTGCAAGGTAGATGCCCTTCGGCGTCAGGATCAGCATGGACATCGAACCTTCAATGATCTCCTGTGCATAGCGGATACCATCGATAAAATTATCCTTCTGGTCGATAATCGCGGCTACAAGCTCGGTCGCATTGATCTCGCCGTTGCTCATCTCGAAGAAATGCGTTCTTCCCTCTAAGATCGTGTCGATGATCTCCTGCGCATTATTGATCTTACCAACCGTTGTGATCGCAAAAGAACCATGATGCGAACGCACTAAGATCGGCTGAGCCTCATAGTCTGAGATACATCCGATACCGAAGTTACCCTTCATGGTATTTGCTTCTTTATCAAACTTTGTCCGAAATGGTGCATTGTCAATCTTATGGATTGCTTTCTCAAATCCATGCTCCCCACTATACACCGCCATACCTGCACGTCTTGTTCCAAGATGGGAATGATAATCTGTTCCAAAAAACAAATCAAATACACAATCCTCTTTTGACGCAACTCCAAAAAAACCGCCCATGACTGTACCTTTCCACTTTCGTGGCCTTTCCCTGTATGCTTTTTATTTTTGAACATATTTTTACCACATAACATTATAACAACAATATTGCGGTTTTGAAACACTTTTTTATAATCGGATGTATATTTTTGCGGAAGTAGGAAATGATAGATGTAAGAAAGTACATTTCTGTATTTTTAATGTATATGGAGGTTTATTATGAAAGTATTAAACGGTGTGGCTCTTACAATTGCCATCATTGGTGCGATCAACTGGGGCCTGATTGGTTTCTTTGATTTCAATCTCGTGTCCGGTATCTTCGGCGATGCGACTGCATTTACACGTGTCATCTATGCTTTGGTCGGTCTTTCCGGACTCTACATGATCAGTCTGTACGGAAGAGCTTGTGCAGACGCTTAAAAAAGAAATGCTGTCTGAACCGCTATGTGTCCAGACAGCAATTTTTTATGCTTTGTTTTTTTCTTCAAGTCTTGCAAACACTTTATCGTAGCTTGCATTTCCGTAATTTAAGGATCGGTTCACCCGGCTGATGGTCGCGGTCGAAGCACCTGTTTCGTTTGCGACCTCTGCGTAAGTTTTTCCATCTTTTAACATCTTTGCAACCGCAAACCGCTGTGCGATCGACTGTACTTCTTTCACCGTACAGACGTCCTCAAAAAAATCCATACATTCGTCTACCGATTCCAGCGTGAGTACAGCTTCGAGAAATTCTTTTACAAATTGTGTCCGTATTGTCTTTTCCATGTCATCACCTACTCATATTGAGCCATCCTATTTATTCTCTTTGTGCACCCAGACTGCCACGGCATCACGGTTTACGTAGAAATCACCGAAGCCTTCCTCGTCAATCTTGATGTTGTATTTTGCATTTCCCATTGCATCCGCGAAATGGCATCCTGCAAACTGCCTGCCGATATACATATGCTTTGTGCCGCCGGTTCCATCAGAGATCACAACCGCCATACCGGAATTCTTATGTTCCTCATCGCCTTCGCGTGTCCAGCCGATGCAGTTCGAATCATCAAAATAATCGTGCTGTGCGCCATATGCCTGATTCTTACGAAGCTTCATCAGCTTGTCAAGCTCCCGCTTCTTCGACTTGATCTTCGCCGTTGGGATTCCCTTGTAATCACCGTAGAATACACATGGATATCCTTCCTGACGAAGCAGGATGATCGCATATGCCATCGGCTTGAACCAATCCTCTACCCATGATTCCAACGACTGTCCCGGCTGGCTGTCATGGTTATCGACAAAGGTCACAGCCTTCATCGGATTGACCTTCGCAAGTGTACCATCTAAGATCGTGCGCAGATCGTAATTGCCATGTGCCTTCGAACAATTATGGAAGTTAAAATGCAATGGCACATCGAAGAGACTTAACTCGCTCTCGTTCGCATTTATGTAATCCTGTAATACATTGACATCCCAGTGCCAGTACTCGCCGACTGCAAATAAATCCTTTTCGACGTCTTCTTTCATGGCACGCAGCCAGTCCTTATAGAAATATTTGTTGATGTGCTTCACCGCATCCAGCCGGTATCCGTCAATGCCGGTCTGCTCGGTATACCACTTACCCCAGCGGGTAAGCTCCTCTGTTACCTCCGGATTGTCAAAGTCCAGATCCGCGCCCATCAGATAATCGTAGTTTCCAAGCTCGGAATCCACTTCCTTGTCCCAGTCTTTTCCTGCAAACTTGAAGATGGATTTGACTGCTCTGTCCTGATCCCAGTCGATGCCATCAAAATGTGTCCAGTTCCATGTGAAATCGGAATACTTTCCTTTTCTTCCCGGAAATGTAAACTTCGTCCAAGCCCCAATCGTCTTGGAATCTCCTACCATCTGATTCCGGCTGTTCGCATTGAACTCTTCGGCAGATACCTGCTCGACTTCATCTGCACCAATCTTATGATTCAGTACGATATCTGCATATACCTGAATCTTCTTGGCATGCAGTGCTTTGATTGCTGCCAGATATTCATCCTTCGTTCCATATTTTGTTGGAATCGAACCCTTCTGATCAAACTCACCCAGATCATACAGATCATAGACGCCATATCCGACATCTTCTTTTCCCTGTGCGCCTTTATATGCTGGTGGCAGCCAGACTGCAGTTACGCCTGCGGTCTTTAATTTTGCCGCATCCTCTGCCAGTGCTTTCCAAAGTGATGCATCTGCAGGAAGATCCCACTGAAAATACTGCATCATAGTTCCATTCATACCCATGAGTTTCTACCTCCGCAATACTTTAACATTTTAAAGTATTATATCAAATGGTTTTGGTTCCGTAAAGTTCTAATCCCAGATATACGATTATTTTTCTATCCATAATTGAACATCCGTTTCGTTTCCAGAATTATTCGCTACATTGAATGTATCTGCTACATTTCCCATTGTTGTTTCTGACATCTCCTGAATTGCCAGATTTGCCATTTCACTTGCCAGCATATCCATATTATCATCGACGAGAATTCCTTCTTCTGATGAATTTTCTACGCATACATACTCCTGCGATATATCTTCACACATTACTTGTGCAGCCGACTCTTCTGCGATTTCATTATTCAATATCTCCGGTTCCAATTTTGTATTTGTATAATCAATATTATATACTGACTCATCCTGAAACTGCATTTTCTCTATCTGGTATCTTCCATCACTGTAATAGTACGCATCCTGTATCGTTATGCTGTCATTGTCCGAGTACCGGATCACAAGATCATTTCCGATCCGCTCCATATACACATCCTCCGGTCGGATTCCTTCTCCGAAGATGATCTTATCGTCCCGGCCTTCCGTACTGCTTGCCTCATAATCATTGATGACATCTTTCCCATCTCCCAGATCAAAGTAATAGGTATCGTTTCCTCTTCCTCCTTCCAGCCTGTCATCCCCGGTTCCTCCATACAGGATATCATCTCCATTTCCTCCATAGATCTTGTCATTTCCGGCATCTCCATAGATTACATCGTTTTCCGCACTTCCTTGAAGCGTATCGTTCCCATCATTTCCGAACAACGCCGCGCTACTACTGGCAGAATATGAATCATTCCCGTCTGTTCCAAAAAAAGCATTCAAAAAACTAGCTTGCGCAATGCTCCGAAGATACTTTTCATCTGCTATATAATGTTGTAAATAATTTTGGAAATCGTCGGAATTCGACTTATCGATAAATCTTATGTATCTCCCCATTTCCCCTACAATATCAGACATGTCTGCGCCACTTTGTCTGCATGCATCAATAAATGCATAAAACATCTCCATATGTACCGTTTTTGTTCCATTCTCATCCTCTGTAACGCACAACAGATTCATATAATCTGCAAGCTGCGTCTGAGAATTCAACAGACAATAGTACGTCTGAAAAATCTCATTATAAATTCGGTTCAAAACCGGTGCTGCTGTATTCACTGGATTTTCGCCCTGTGTACCAACGAAATTTCTTCCCATAAACTTCTCAACAACCATAAGCTTACGTGCATCCATCTGTCCACCCCGGCTATTCTCTGCTACACCAGTAGCTCCGGTAATGAAATACAACATATCGGTAACAAGTGCTTCTTTTTCCTCGCGCGAGGCTGCCTTGGCAAAACGCTGTACATAGCCTTTCAGTGTTCCTGTTGCATCCATCTGCATCAATGAATGAAGGCTGGCAACATTCCCCATCGCCCGTACATCCGGAAGTGCCTGAATCTCTTCTGAAATCTCGATATTGTCCTTCTCCACTGTATTATAATACTGTGCTTCAAAATCAAATTCGCCGAGTTTCCGTGTACTTCCATCCGCATATGTCACAATTACAACGCGTCTTCCGTCCTCCACACTCGTCTCCAGTGAAATCGATACGATTCCGGCTTTTTCAAGAGATATTAATTCATCCTTCTGACTGACACCATCCCCGTTTTTATCCTGCCAGATCAATATCTTCGAGAATATTTCATCATTACAGTCAATCACACCATCTCCGTTCGTATCATACTGTGCGAGTGCTTCGAATCCACTCTTCGCTTTTTCTCCATTCGCAAGTAACGTAGATGTACCCAGCAATTCTGATCCATCGTCAATCACACCATTGCCGTTTAAGTCCACCGCCAGAAGCGCATCATCTGCGGATACCCACGCCGTCTTCTCAGCAAGACCTGTCGCATCTTCATCAAAATACACGCCATCATTCACGGATAATGTTTCAAAGCCATCTCCGTCCAGATCTAACACAAGCGGGTCCGCAACATATCGAATCAAGCTCATTGCCTCCTCGTATAACATATTCCATCCCTTGCCTACATATTCCAACGCATCATCAAACAATACACCCCAGGCTTCCCCAAGTAAGAACCCTACTCCATATGCAACCATTCCTCCAAGAAGCGCACCAATTGGTCCTGCAAACATAGATCCAATAGCTATAAATTCCGGAGCCATCATATTTGCCATCTCAGCTCCACCTAAAAATGTGGTGAGTAATTTTGCAGTTTTTCCAGATGCAATTCCTGCCGCAATTCCATAATCACCTTTTTCTATTGCGTCATTTACTTTTACTATCATATCGCATATTTCATATGTACACACCGCAGCCGTAACAACAACACCAGTAACCTCCATTCCTCTCATAACAAAACTTCCTACTTTTGATGCCAAAAACTTATTTGCAATTTTTACTCCTGGACTATTATAGATAAAATCACTCACATTTATAATAATTCTATCTAGTTTTCCTAATTCTCCTAAATTCTTGCCTGTTGTTGCCACATATCGAAGGATTGACTCTGCATAAGCATCTCCCACAATTTCTCCCTGTGCAACTCTCTGCAGATAGTCATACTCTTTTGCAATCCATCTCGTAACTCCATCTGCATTCTCATAAACCTCTCCATGCCGTGCAAGCATCTCTGCATCAGATGCATATGCATCGAAATGTCCTTGTGTTGTGGAATACACATAGTCCTCCGGAATCACATCCGATATATGCCCTTCCAACGCAGTACCTTTGTAACTTCTGCCAACTATATTCCCCTGCTCATCTATAAATATCTCTGAATTCCTCAAGGCATTCCGGACAGCCCCCGATCCACCTTTTACTTCAACTTCCACATAATCAGAATTCTTTATCCTTATAATATCCTGTGCAGGATCAAACACATCATCCTTTGCAAATCCTTCCAACACCGTTCCTTTGTAATCAGTCCCAAGATATCTACCATTTTTATCAACTATGGTTGTTTTATTATGCATCGCCTCCAGATAATCCGAATAACTTATTTCTATGTAGTTTTCTGTCTCCGTTGGTTTGATTTCATTTTGTCCAAATATTTCCCTTAAAAACTTGTTTGTTAATGTCTCACCTATTTTTTGTCCTCGTTCATTTACATACACCGTTTCATCTGCAAAGTCCTCGATTGCCTTTCCTTTGACAGTCTCAAAAATCTTATCTATACTTAATTTCCCCAGTTCAGCCTTGCTACAACCATTGATGGTTTTGTTATCTGCCATCACATTCAACGCTTGTTTCAGTTCTTCCAGCCGGAATATTCGGTCCGCTCTGGCATCCGTAACCAGTGCGTACACATCCCCCTTTGTCTCTGATGCAAACTGTGACGAAATCTTGCTCCAATATCCCTCACCAACCTCAGAGACCCCGCTTCCTGGTTTGCTTGTCCCATATAACTTCTGATTAACTGCTTCCTTTAATGCATCTCCATATAAACTTGGATTTTCATTGTTCACTGCCTGTCTTACAAATTCGTTAAAAGATCGTCCATTTTTATTATATGTTAACAAGTCATATGCTTCTGTTCGATTAATGATGCGGATATTCATTTTACTTGCCGCTAACGATTCCGCTATTGCATCCTCTCCGCCGCTATACAAAACAGTGACCGCATTATCGGTTGCTTTCGGATCTATTAAAGAACATCTTGCTACTGCTTCATCAATATCCTGTAAGGTTAATTCTCCCTTTTCATATTTTTGTATTTATTCATCAATTATTTCCTGTACATTTTCACTCATTAAACTTCCCCCAAAAGTCTTACTTCCACATTTACATCATTAAAACGATCCATCACTTTTCGACAGCTATCATATCCAATAACTGCAAATACCTTCATTGCCTCGCGTAAACTTTCTAACTGTTCTTTATTCAGATCTTTATCTGAATATTTTATTTTCCAATCAACAGTATCGTGGTTCAACCAACTTTGATAAAAATCAATATCAAATACTTCTCCTTTATAATCGAACAAAAAAGAATAGATATCACTTGGTTCCATTACCGGGCCATTTGCATAACAAAATAGTCGTACATCATTTTCCCGATCTATCGTTCCTCCCCAAAACACCATATCCTTCCGCATACCGGGTGTCCGATATGTCCGTCTCTCGCTTTCCTCCAATGCACAATTTACAAATCCCATGTTTCTTTTCCTCCGTTTCTTTTTATTATTTTTTCAACCAGTTTCTTTTGAATTTCCTTTTATGTAGTGCTGATTTTAATATTTTTTAAGCTTTTTCTCTTAATTTTTTTCTCTCATTGTTATCCCCTCTAAAAGCTTGTTTCCACATTCACATTATTAAACGCCTTCATAACTTTAGGACTTATATCATACCCGGTAACTACAAATACTTTCATCGCCTCACGCAAACTTTTTAACTGTTCTTCATTTAAGTCCTTATTTGAATGCAATTTTATCCACCGAACTGTATCATGTTTTGGCCAATACTGAACAAAGTCAATATCAAATACTTCTCCCTTATAATCAAACACAAAAGAATAGACATTACTTGGCTCCCTTACCGGACCATTTGCATAACAAAATAGTCTCACATCATTTTCACGGTCTATCGTTCCTCCTCCAAATGCCATGGCATCATCCATCCTTGATGTCTCATACGATCTTCTCTCACTTTTCTCCAATGCACAATTTACAAATCCCATGTTTCTTTCCTCCGTTTCTTTTATTTAGTAATCACACTCTTGTTATTTGCTTTTTGTGTAGGACTGGTTTTAATATTTTTTTATTAATTCATCTATTATTTCCTGTACGTTTTCACTTGATTTTTTTCGCTCATCACATTTCCCCCCAAAGTCTTACCTCTACATTTACTTTATTAAAATGATCCATAATTAGAGGATCTTTTTTATATCCAATTCCTGCAAATACTTTCATTGCCTTCCTAAGACTTTCTAATTGTTCCTTGCTTAAATCTTTATTTGTAGTCATTACCCTCCAGTCAACAGTATCATGATTTACCCAGGTTTGATAAAAATCAATATCAAACACTTCTCCTTTGTAATCGAACACAAAAGAATAGATATCACTTGGTTCCCTTACCGGGCCATTTGCATAACAAAATAGCCGCACATCATTTTCCCGATCTATCGTTCCTCCTCCAAATGCCATGGTCTTATCCATCCTTGATGTCTCATACGATCTTCTCTCACTTTCTTCCAATGCACAATTTACAAATCCCATGTTTCCATCCTCCGTTCATAATACTCCCGTACCCAATTCCACTTTGTTTCATTCTCCAGATGACAGCAAGCTTTTCCGGCTGTTAACCACATATACAACTGCCGTATATGCTGCCCTTCCACCGCCTCTGTTAACGCCTCATATTCCTTACAAAAACGCTGTACAATTCTGGCGCTATAATATAAAATCATTTTTTTATCAAAATGGTAGGTGCCAAATATCTCCAGCAACAATCTGGCATATACCCGCATATCCGCCCGATATAGGGAGTTCAGCAACGCATACACCGTTCCGAGTTTATGTTCCAGTCGATCTGAGTGGAACCAATCTGCCACATCCCGGACATACCCATATGCTTCTATATCCTCCCACAGATTTTTATCCCATGCTGTATTCCAGTTATTCTGCAGCACATACCGCAGAAGTTCCACAGTGTCTTTCACGCATCCCTTTACTTCCCGAAGCTTGTAACAGTATATCATATGATTTTCTACGCCGGTAGGAATGATGTCCACCAGTTTCTCTATTATTCGCCATCTGCATTTTATCACCTCTCCTTCAGACTGTTTCGGAGTCCTTTTCGAAACGGTTCCATGAAGTAATCCATAACACTTCTGGTTCCTACGATCATATCCACATTGCCTTCCATACCCGCTTTGATTTCCGATGGCACCTGCTCCAATTTAATCTCCACCAGATACACATTTCCCATGTTGTCTACCTGCATCGCAACATTTCCAATCGAAGCGATCTCTCCCTGCACATATTCATACTCTGTATCCGCGAATGCAGCAATTCGTATCTTTACTTTATTCCCGATCTTAATCTGACCAATATCTTCGTCCATCACATAGGCTGTAAAGACATCCGCCGCCTCATCCGGCATGATATACCCAAAAACATCTCCTGCTGCGACCATCTTACCTTTGTACAGATCATTGCCCCTGGAATAAGTCCCCGTGACAGTTGCTTTAATCTCACATTTTTCCAGTTCCTGTTGTATCGCTTTTATATTTGCCTCTACACTCTTTATTTTTTCCTCTGTCTCATTCAATGTCTGTACAACCTTTAACTGTTCGTTTGCCTTTGCTGTTTCTCTCTCTGTATACCCCATCCGATCCATGCCATCCAGAAATATCTGGTACTCCAACAAAATTGCCTGCGCAAAACGCTGATTTTCCCCATACGGCGTTATATCCATCTCAACATCTGTATAGTCTTCTGCCTGCAATTTCTCATACAATACTTCATACACATCTTTTTGGATTCCAAGAATCTCCAGATTATACTGATTTTGCTCCAGACTTGTGTCATTCGTCTGTGCATCCAATGTACATATGATGTCCCCTTCTTGTACCTGTTGCCCATCCTGAACAAACACTTCTTCAATCGTACTGGTTGACTGCGCATTCAACGTCACAATTGCATCCTCCGGCTTTGTTGCTCCACTTGCTGTCACCGCAATATCCAGCTTCGTAACATTCGCCCATATCAAAGCACTGACAAACAAAGCAATTATCAGATACAGAATTACTGTTCCCAGCCTGTTTGCCGGTCTTTCAATAATCTCTATCATAGATGGCAGGAAATCATATTTCAGTTTCTTATCTCTGTATTTCAGTTGTTTTTGCAAATAGCGTTTCATGCTTCCACCGCCCCCTTTGCCTGCTGATGGTATAGATATGCATACAATCCATCTCTCTCCAATAACTCTGCCGGACTTCCACTCTCCACCAGTTCACCCTTATCGATCACCAGAATTTCATCTGCGGATGCCAATGTTGACAGCCGGTGCGCAATAATCAATACTGTACGATCTTTGCAGATTTCTTTTAAGTTTTGCTGAATAATACTTTCGGATTCATAATCCAATGCGGAAGTCGCTTCATCAAATATAAGTATTCTTGGGTTATTGATAATGGCTCTTGCAATCGCAATTCGCTGTTTCTGTCCACCAGAAAGTGCCACGCCCTTTTCTCCAATTATAGTGTTGTACCCTTCTTCCAATTCCATAATAAAATCATGGGCTCCCGCGATTTTTGCACTCTCCATAATCTGTTCAATCGTGCATGACGGACAATGTATCGCAATATTCTCCGCCACGGTTCCGTTAAACATAAAATTCTCCTGCAGTACGACTCCAATCTGCCGTCGAAGCATCTGTGGATCAATCAGAGATACATCCATTCCATCTATCGATATCTTTCCGCTCTGTGGAATATACAGTCTCTGCACCAATTTGGATATTGTGCTTTTCCCTGAACCACTTCTACCGACAAGACCGTATATCTTATTTTCTTTCATCTCAAACGATATTCCATGAAGCACATCAGATCCATCGATTCGGTAACGAAATCTTACTTTTTCAAACCGTATGCGTCCCTTCAGTGTCGGCAATGCCGAAAGTGTAGTCTCCGATTTTATCTCTACCGGTGAATTAAAAATATCTCCAATCCGCTTCACAGACAGTGATGCCTGCTGATACTCCTGCCAGAGCTGCACCAACCGTAACACCGGACCACTGACTCTTCCTGACAACATCCGGAACGCTACCAGCTGACCAATCGTCATGGATCCGTTGATTACCGCTTTTGCTCCAAACATCAGGATAAGCAGGTCAATTACATGCTGTATAAAATTTGCCGCTGCATTTGACGTCTGTGCAATCATCGACGTGTTGTAACCTGCTGTCACATAATCTGCCTGCAGATCCCCCCATTTTTCTTCAAATTGTTCTTCAAGCGCAAATGATTTTACTGTCTGGATTCCATTTATAGATTCCACAAGGAAAGATTGTGCTTTCGCTCCTGTTTCAAATTTCTTATCCAGACTTTTCTTAAACATTGGTGTGACGATCAGAGACAATATTGCAAATACCGGAATTGACGCGATTACAATCACTGTAAGAGAGGTACTGTAAAAAAACATCACGACAATATATACAATTATGAAATAACATCTATCATAGAGGACAGAGGCGTGCCTGTCAGGAATGACCGTATCTGATCCAGTTCCCGCACTCTCGCAACTGTTTCTCCAACTCTACGAGATTCGAAATATTTGAGTGGTAACGAAAAAAGATGTTTGAACAACCGATCACTTAGGGTCACATCTATACAGTTTGTCGTATGCACAAACAAATATGATTTGCATAAGCTGATCAATAATTCATATATATAGACAATAAGAATACCTGCTGAAATCGTATATAACGTATTCATTGCTCTGTGACTAAGCACTTTATCCACGACAACCTGTGTCATAAGTGGCGTAAGAATCCCCAGAATCCGGATAACAAAGACTGCCAGCAACACACTGATAAATTGTCGTTTGAATTTCAATATCGTCGGTATGAACCACCGGAAACCAAACTTCTTTTCGCTGCTGCCTGCATCCCCTTTTGCATGTTTCTTACCAATAATTATAATTTGTCCTGTTATCTCCTCCTTAAAAACCTTGTCCTCTTTTATTTCCGGCTGACCTTTCCCCGGATCAAGAATCATCCATCCATTCTCTACATGATTTAAAACCAGCACATATTCACCATCTTTGCGCTTAGCGATAACCGGAACGCGCAAATCTTCTATAATTTTCGTCTTGAATTTTGCCGTTTTCACTTTCAGATTTAATTCTTTTGCTGTCCGAATGATCTGATAATCCGTTTCTTCGGCATTCTGGAAACGATCCTGATAACGATTTCCAAACTCTTCTGCGCCAACCATCTTCGCAGCAATCAAAAAGCATAAATAACCTGTATTTCCCATCTTTTTCTCCCATTAAAAAAGCAACCCAAAAGACTATGAATTATTCATAGTCTTTTCGATTGCTTAAATTATCCTTTTCTCTGGTATTGTATCCCCGCATATCCCCAATTAACTTCTCCTCATCTTTTGTATGCATATTATGCATCTTCCCCAAAATCGATAGTACGCTTCTTAAAACCAGATGTCAATAATAATTTTAGATTTAACACTCATTGTCCTTATGACTATTCTACTATATCCTCGGAAAATCCATGTTGCCTCTCTCCATAGTTTCTCACCAAACTAAGATATTCCTTCTTGTACTCATCCGCTCCGGCTGCATAACTGGCAAGTGTGTATACCATGCCAAGGTCTGCACTGCCGGAATATTCGCTGTCTTTCAAGAGCATTCCGAAGGCGGCGATGCTGGCTGCAAAACGCAGGTTATCAGAGCCATCCGAATTGTAGTTTTCTGTCTTGCATGGGTAGGATTCCAGTTTGCTCTCCTCGCCATCCGGTTCTTTATATCGGATATTGACTGTGAATAATTCATCGGTGTAATCTTCAGATCCGCAGGTTACGATCTGTGCAGTTTCGCCGTATTTTAATTCTGTCTTCGGCAGTTCCATCTCCGAATCAGCCGGGATGATCTCGTAAAGCGCGGTTACACTGTGTCCGGCGCCCATCTCTCCGCCATCCTTTGTGTCATCTGCGAAATCCTCGGCTGCCATCACGCGGTTTTCATAGCCGATCAACCGGTAGCCCTTCACCTGCTCCGGGTTAAATTCTACCTGTAATTTGACATCCTTTGCCACAGTCACCATATTGGCACCAAGCTCATCGACCAGTGCTTTCTTCGCCTCAAACATCGAGTCGATATACGCATAATTTCCATTTCCTTTGTCCGCAAGCAGCTCCAGCTTATTGTCCTTGTAATTACCATACCCAACGCAAAATGTACTTAAGAAGACTCCACTTTCCTTCTTCTCCGTGATCAGCTTCTCCAACTGTCCTTCACTGGTCAGCCCGACATTCAGATCTCCATCGGTACAGAGGATCACGCGGTTATTTCCGCCCTTGATGAAATATTTCTGTGCAAGGTCATATGCTGTCTCGATTCCCGCACTGCCATTCGTGCTTCCATATGCTTCAAGTCCTTCTATCGCAGAGGAAATCTCATGATAGTTGTCACCTCTTATGCCCTGCAAAACGACTTCATCCGAACCAGCATATGTGACGATGGATACACAATCCTTCTCGGTCAGATTCTCTGCCAGCATCGTGAGCGACTGCTGCACAAGCGGAAGCTTGTTATCGTCAAACATCGAGCCGGACACATCAATCAGGAATACGAGATTCGATGCAGGCGCACATTTAAAATCAATTGCCTGTGTGTTCATAGCAACAAGTGCCAGCTTCGTATCGTTGTTCCATGGACTATCCATATACTCTGTGTACACTGCAAACTTCTCATCGTCCTTTGGGAGAGGATAATCGTAATGGAAATAATTGAGCATTTCCTCGATGCGCACCATCGCCGGATCAATCTCGTACCCATTTTCGATTGCACTTCTGATCTGCGTATAGCTTGCCGTATCGACATCGGCTGCGAAGGTCGAAAGCGGTGACGTCTGTACGCTCATCCATGGATTCTCGTCTGTATAGGAATATTCGTTTGTATTCCACTCTTCTGTATCCGGGCATTGCAGATAGGCATCATAAAAACCGGATTCGCAATCTGCAGTCGCCATATTGGATGCAGATTCCTGCATAATTCCGTCCACCTGCATTTCATTATCTTCCTCTGCCACATCACCGGAAGGAACTGTATCCTCTTCCGTAACTGTTACGTCTATCCTTCCTGTCTGCGTTTCATCTGCTTCTTTTTTGTTTCCGCATCCACATACAGCCACCGCCATACAGAGGCTTAACGCCATTGCTAAAATTCGTTTTCTCATAAAAAATCCTCCTTCGATCTTATATACATCTTTGTTTTCAAAAGCCTCTATATAAGATACGAAGGAGGATTCCTTTTTTATGGTACTTTTTAATTTTTTATTTTATAAATCGTAGTTCCGTCCTCGATTTGTAAATACGTGCCATCATATACTGTAAAATTGATAAATGGCTTATACTGTATCAGTACCTGATAGCGGACTGCTGACTCGCTTGCTATTGCATCGGGCGTTACGTCCTCACAGATCGTTGCACTCTGCAGCAATTCACACAATGACCGGAGTTCATCCTCCGACACACGCATCTGCTTTCCTGTACCACTGCCATCTTCCGTGTTGCAGAACACTATGACGGAATCGAGTCCAAGCATTTCCTGCAGGATCCACGGCTTTTCTTTCTCAGGATATCGTTCGATATCGGTATCTGCCACATCCTTTTGTCCCAGCAGACGTGTTCCGGCTGTGTTATCTCCGACGATCCAGCTTTCGCCTGTTTTCCCTGTCTGTCCGGAAGTTCCCATTACCGCATAGGTCAGACATCCTCCACTCACAAGGAATAACATACATGCTGCCACCAGCCACCGGTTAAAATGCATCATTCCATTTCTTCGTTTCCTGGGATGCTCCTCCTGTAATTCGGCATACAATCGTTTCTTCAGGCGTTCCTGCATGTCCGGTGTGGGGGCAATCGAATCCGCATACGCTTGATATATCTTCTTCATGTTCTCAGACATAATCCTCCTCCTTCAATTCGTCCCTGAGCATTTTTCTCCCCCTGCTCAAAAGTGACTTCACTGTTCCCTCCGTGCTTTTTACCACTTGGGCGATTTCCTTCACCGATAGTTCTTCATAATAATACAGATACAGCGGTATCCGGTAACGCTCTGGAAGCTTCTCTACCTTTTCCCGCAGAACCGGCAGATCGGATGCTTCATACGAAGGTTCTGTTACATCATCTAAGGCAACCGTATGTCTTCGCCATGCACTTGTTAAACTTGATTTAATTGTATTTACTGTCACTCTGATTAGCCACATCTTCCGATGTTCTTCATCCCGGAAGGTTTTGTCCGCTTTCAAATATTTGAGCAAAACCTCCTGGGTGATATCCTCTGCATCGGTGACATTCTGCATACGCGTATATGCGATGCGGTAGATCATCGATGCGTACATCTCAACAAGTTGTGCAATCCCTGCATGGTCTTCCAACTTGATTCCTCCATGAAACGATTTTAGTTGTAATTCTCCATATCGAACTTCGTGAGCACACCATCCTGGAATGTGAATTCCACACTACTTGCATACGCTTCGTCATTCTCTTCGTATGTCAGTGTCATGTAATCACTGGTATCGCTTGTATAACTATCGGTTGGCTCGCCCATGACTGCTTTTACCTCATCCGGTGTCATGCCGAATGTAATACCATTTCCAAGTGCGGCATCATACTTATTATCAAAATCATCACGGCTAAGCTCGATTCCAAGAATCTCACAATCCGGTACCTTCTTTGTTCCGCCACCTGTAAAGTTCTTGAAACGTACATACATATCTGACTCATCAGCTGCCTCTGCGCGGGCACTCATTGAATACTGATTGTCTTCCAGCTCCTCATCGAGGTAATCATCATCAATAGAATAACCCATTGCTAAAATATCATCATAGGTAAGTGTAGCAAGGTTGTAAGATTTTCCAAGCATTGTAAACTGCATATTTGCCCAGTCAAAGCCCTCTGCATTTACCGGTGTTGTGCTTGCGCTCTCCGTTGTTGCTTCGGTTGTAGTTTCCTCTGCTTCCGTTGTCTCTTCCGTATCTTCCTCTGTATCTTCCGGGGCTGCAGCTACAAGTGTGTTCTCCTTCTGTGTAGACTCTGCGTAGATCACATACCACTTACCATCTTCCTCAATCAGGTAAATCTGCTCTGCCAATACCATCTTACCATTGGAACCAGAGTATGTCTCCTCTGTATCTACCTCATACATGGTGTCGGCTTCCAGAGATAAGCTATATGCTGCATTGATAATATCCAGTGTGCTCTCCCGCTTAGAATCCGATACTTCTGTTGCATCCGATGCTGTGTATGCAAATGAATATCCACCAAATACAGTATCATAGTGATTCCAGAACTCGTCCTCGGATGATACGCCATTCGATGTGTAGAAATTGTCTGCCACGCTAGACTGGAGATCCGGATGATATGCATCTACGATTGCATCCATATCCCGGTTCTTCATACCTTCACAGAAATCTACAACTGTCTGCTTTGCTGCTTCCGCATCTTTGCTGCTACCTTTGCTTCCGTCCTTCTTGCCAAACTTCATAAATGCAAAGATACCGCCACCGATCAATACAACTGCTAAAATGATCAATCCGACGATCATTCCTGTTTTCTTTTTCTTTGGTGGCTCATTGCCACCAGCTGGCTGCTGTGGCATACCGTAACTTGGCTGCATGCCCGGCTGTTGCGGCATTCCGTAACCCGGCTGCATGCCCTGTTGCTGTGGCGTACCATAACCCGGTTGCTGTGGCATACCGTAACCAGACTGCATGTCCGGCTGCTGCGGCATACCTGCCTGCATATTTGGCTGTGGTGCTCCATAGCCATTTGGTTGTTGGTTCTGATTGTTATCCATTTCCTCTTTCCTCCTTATTATCTCCTATGGAATTCCTTTTGTTCCATATATAACACTTTATTTCTGGTGAAAAGGTAGCATAAAATTTTAATTTTTCTATTTTTTTAATTTCTGCAATTCCATCATAAGATCTGCAACTGTTTTTCCTTCAGATTTTTCCCCTTCATCATAGACATTTGCCACACTCGATCCATCCTGTAACTTCAATTCCATCAGATAATATGGCATGTCAGATTTTATCATATTCACCGGTTTCCAGTCCAGTACCTGATACGTTTCTAACAGGAACTGCACCTTATCGATGGTTTCATCTATGTCTGCGCTGTCAAACTGCTGAACGATTTTTCCCTGCGCATCATACTGCGTGAAAATCACCTGTGTGATTGTCTGATAGCTCATCTGATTATTTCCATCATTACTTTCTTCGGAAGCCTGGTTTCCGGATTGGTTTTCAGCTATCGCCGCATCCGTCTGTGCCTCCGTCGCTCCGTTGCTATCCATATGGTTCACGCTCGCATCTGTACTTTCCTGAATTTCGCTGTCTGCCTGCACTGTCTGATCTGCAACATTCGGCAATGCACTATCTGCAGCCGCTGCCTCATCTGCCATTTCATCCATGCCAGCCTCTGTCACATGCATATCTGCTGCCGTTTCTGTTTTCATTTCCTTCCTATTCGATTTCCGCATCGAGCTGATGCCGATTGGCACCGCAATGATTACGATCAGCACTGCAGCTGCCACAAGTACAAGCTGTCTGGTTCTTCTCTTTTTCCGAGCTGCTTTCTGCTTTGTTACTTCCTCCTCAAAACCCGCATCGATCCGGCTCCACAGATCCGGCATGTCCTGCATATCCTGTGTGCGAAGTGCCTGATATGCTTTTTCTTCTTCGGTTAATTTATTCTTCTGTTCCATAGTCTTTCAGACACCTCCTTAATTTCTTGATTCCCTGATTGTATAGCCACGTCACTGTACCGAGTGGCTGTCCTAAGGCTTCCGCGATATCCCGGAATTTCAGTTCCCCTGCAAGCTTCAGATCCAGCACTTCCCGCTCGCGGTCGGAAAGCGTCTGCATCGCCTGCCGCATATCCTCTGCCAGTATCACATGTTCTTCTACGGTGGACGCTGTCTCAGCCGTCCCGCCTTCTTCTAATTTATCCTGCGGCGCATCTTCTGTCTCGTACAACAGATATTCATGCCCACGCTTCCGCAGCAGATCAATTGCCATATTTCTTGCAATCCGAATCAGCCATGCCCGGTGTGATGTCTTCTTCTGATAAGTTCCTGCTACCCGGATCAGCTTGATGAAGAATTCCGATGTCACATCCTCCGCATCCTCCCGGTTCTTTAAGATGTCATAAACGATCGTATAGATCAGCCGTCCATATGCGTCGTAGATGGCATGAAGCATGTCCTTATTTCCTTTTGCAAGACCTTTTATGGCAGTATAAAATTCATGTTCTGTCATATACCTGTCCCCTCATAACCCCTGCTATATATTATACGTTTCTGGCTTTATTTTTTATGGATGTTTTTTCGATTGTACGAATTCACCATCCATATGTCTATGTATTATACTGAAAAAAGCGGCAAGACTGTTCATCCTGCCGCCTCATTATTGGGTCTTATAAATCTTTTCCTGTCAACAGCTTGTATGCCTGCAGATATTTGTCGATGGTCTTATCTACGATATCCTGTGGCAATGTCCAGTTATGACCTTCGTTTGCCTTTAACCAATCACGTGCAAACTGCTTGTCGAAGGATGGCTGGCCATGTCCCGGCTCATAGCCTTCTGCCGGCCAGAATCTGGAGCTGTCCGGTGTCAGCATCTCATCGCCAAGTACGATATTGCCTTCCTCGTCCAGACCGAACTCAAACTTTGTATCTGCAATGATGATACCGCGTGAAAGCGCGTACTCTGCACATTTCTTGTACAGGGCAATTGTATAATCGCGAAGCTTTGCCGCATATTCTTCTCCCTTGCCTGGGAAATACTTCTCAAGATGCGCTACGCTCTGCTCATAAGAGATGTTCTCGTCATGATCACCGATTTCAGCCTTGGTAGATGGTGTGTAAATTGGCTCAGGCAGCTTATCGCTCTCCTGTAAACCTTCTGGAAGCTTGATGCCACAGACGGTGCCGTTTTCCTTGTAGCTTGCCCAGCCACTGCCTGTGATATAACCTCTTACGATACACTCGATTGGAAGCATATTCAATTTCCGGCAGAGCATGCTGTTTCCATCAAACTGTGGCTGCTGGAAGAACTCTGGCATATCCTTTACATCTACGGAAATCATGTGGTTTGGAAGGATATCCTCTGTCATATCGAACCAGAATTTTGACATCTGTGTCAATACAGTACCCTTCTTTGTTACCTGATTGTTCAGGATTACATCAAAGCAGCTGATACGGTCTGTTGCAACCATGATCAGGCTGTCTCCGTTGTCGTAGATTTCGCGAACTTTTCCTTCTTTGATCGGCTTCATGTTCTTATCTCCTTTGTCTTTTTAATGAGTCATATTGTTTTACATATAATTTTTCTAAAGTTTGCACATAACTACTATTTCTACGCAGACGCGCTCTCGCTCACTTCATCACGCAGTGGTACTAAATTCGCGACGATGAAGCTGTCGCTCATTAAGTACCAGCGTGCTTCAATGGTCTGCTTTAGAATTAGTAGTTATGCGCAAACTTATATACATTTTATCCGTAAAACAAAATCACTCATACATACTAGCACCTTGGCGATGCTTAGGCAAGAGCTATTTTGCAAAAAGCAAGGCAGGAGCATAAGAAATCGTCTGCTCCTGCCTTTGTTTATTCATATTCTATTTACAGATGAAGTACGCGGTCTTTGATTTCCTGCGTCCGGCCCTGATTCCAGAACTGTGTTCCGATGTAGCCACAGGTTCTTCGGGCAACGAACAGGTTGTTCTGGTCACGGTTGCCACAGTTCGGGCACTCCCAGATAAGCTTGCCGTTCTCGTCGGTCACGATCTTGATCTCGCCGTCATAACCGCAGATCTCGCAGTAGTCGCTCTTCGTATTTAACTCCGCATACAAAATGTTATCATAGATAAATTTCATTACAGAGATAACCGCCTCCACATTATCCTGCAGGTTCGGTACTTCCACGTAGCTGATCGCACCACCAGGTGAAAGCTTCTGGAACTCGGACTCGAATTTCAGCTTGTCGAATGCATTGACCGGTTCGGTTACATGGATATGGTAGCTGTTCGTAATGTAGTTTTTATCTGTAACACCTTTGATGATTCCAAACCGCTTCTGCAAGCACTTAGCGAATTTGTATGTCGTAGATTCCATCGGCGTACCATAGACGGAATAGCTGATATTCTCTGCTTCCTTCCACTCTTTACACTTGTCATTTAATTTCTGCATGACTTCGAGTGCAAGCTTCTTGCCTTCCGGGGAAGTATGTGTCTTGCCTGTCATGCGCACGCACATCTCGCAAAGTCCTGCATAACCAAGTGAGATCGTTGAATATCCATTGAACAGTAATTTATCGATGGTCTCACCCTTCTTGAGTCGCGCAAGTGCGCCATGCTGCCACAGGATTGGTGCCACATCCGATACCGTTCCGAGCAGACGCTCATGTCTGCATCGAAGTGCCCGGTGACACAGTTCCAGGCGCGATTCGAGAATCTCCCAGAACCGATCCATATGTCCCTCTGCGGAACATGCAACATCGACCAAGTTGATTGTGACAACCCCCTGATTGAATCGTCCGTAATATTTTCTTGTACCATCCGGATTTCTCTGACCATCCTCAGATGTCGGGAATGACCGGCAGCCCATGCACGGATAGACGTCGCCATTTTTCAGTTCGCGCATCACCTTCGCAGAAATATAATCCGGCACCATACGCTTTGCGGTACATTTCGCAGCGAGTTCGGTCAGATACCAATACTTGGAATCCTCGGTGATATTATCTTTGTCAAGCACATAAATAAGCTTCGGAAATGCAGGTGTGATCCAGATGCCCTTCTCATTCTTGACACCCTGGATTCTCTGTTGCAGCACTTCCTCGATGATCATTGCAAGATCATCCCGTGTCTGGCCTTCCGGTACCTCATCGAGATACATGAACATCGTGACGAACGGTGCCTGCCCGTTACAGGTCATAAGGGTAATAAGCTGGTACTGGATCGTCTGGATTCCGCTCTTTACTTCCGCACGCAGACGGCTCTCAGTAATCTTGCTGATTACTTCCTCGTCAAGTGCTTCGCCACACATCTTCCGCTCCTCGATTACCTGCTCACGGATCTTCTTCCGGCTCACATCGACAAACGGTGCGATATGGGAAAGTGTAAAGGACTGTCCGCCATACTGGTTACTTGCGACCTGCGCCACGATCTGTGTTGTAACGTTACATGCAGTGAAGAAGCTGTGTGGTTTCTCAATCATCGTCTCGCTGATAACTGTACCGTTCTGCAGCATATCCTCCAGATTTACCAGATCACAGTTGTGCTCACGCTGTGCAAAATAATCCGAATCATGGAAATGAATAATTCCCTGCTCATGTGCTTCCACGATTTCCTCTGGAAGTAACATACGCTTCGTCAGATCCTTGCTGACCTCGCCTGCCATGTAATCACGCTGTGTCGAATTGATGACCGGATTCTTATTGGAATTCTCCTGATTGACTTCCTCATTCAGATGATCGATCAAAGCCAGAATTCCGTTATCGGTCGTGTTTGATTTTCTTGCAAGCTCCCGCTTATACCGGTAACGCACATATTTCTGTGCCACCTCATATCCACGCATCTCCATAATTCCGGTTTCCACCATATCCTGAATATCTTCCACGTGAATCGCATGTGTCATGATCTCGATCTGCTTCGCAATGTTATCGGCAATCGCCTGCACCTGATAATCGTTCAACTGATGCAACCGGTCTACCTCTTTGTTCGCGGCAGTGATCGCATTCACAATTTTGTCGAGGTCGAAGCTTACTTCCTCGCCATTTCTCTTAATTACATTTGTGTGTACTGCATCCATTTGTATTTGACTCCCTTTGTCATAATTTCCAAAACACTAAATATAGTATTTTTATTTTTATTTCAGCACTATATTTAGTGACCAAGTGCTATTATAATACACACTTACAAAAAAAGGAAGATGTAAATGGAAATTTACACCCTCCTTTTTGCATGTATACAAGTATACATTTTTTATATGATTTTAAAGCATCTTTTGTCGATTACTGGATTGCCTTATGGATCTCCTGCAATGACATAACGCCAATCTCGCCATATTTCAGGACTGCTTCGATGCCCTCTGCGGTTGCGCGTGCGGCTGCCATCGTTGTCATATATGGAACCTTTGCCCGGATCGCTGTTTTACGGATATAGCTGTCGTCAAACATCTTCTCTTCCTGTGCAGCAGGCGTATTGATGATGAGCTGGATCTTGCCGTTCATCACAGCATCCACGATATTCGGTCTGCCTTCCTGCATCTTGTTGATGCGGTCTGCCTTGATGCCATTTGCGATCAGCAGTTCATATGTCGTTCCGGTTGCCACGATATGGAATCCACATTTTTCAAATGTCTTCGCGATATCTACAACCTCCGGCTTATCCTTGCGGCTGACAGAGAAGAGCACGGTGCCTTCCTTCGGAAGTCTTGTCTGCGTTGCTTCCTGTGCCTTGTAGAATGCCTCACCGACATTTGTGGAAAGTCCAAGTACCTCGCCGGTTGAACGCATCTCAGGTCCTAATACCGGATCAACCTCCTGGAACATGTTGAATGGAAATACGGCTTCCTTCACACCATAATACTTCGGCTTTACTTCCTTCATCTCCGGAAGTGGAGATGGCTTGCCAGTCAGCTCGCTTGTCATGATCTGTGTTGCGATCTTCACCATCGACACGCCACATACCTTGGAAACCAATGGTACGGTACGGGATGCACGAGGATTGGCTTCGAGTACATATACCTTGTCGTTCTCGATTGCATACTGCATATTCATCAAACCGCAGACACCCATTTCTTCTGCGATCTTTCTTGTATAATCTTTGATCGTCTCCACGAGATTCTCAGGAATTCCTCTGGATGGAAGAATACATGCGGAATCACCGGAGTGCACACCTGCAAGCTCGATATGCTCCATAACTGCCGGTACAAATGCATGCTTGCCATCTGCGATCGCATCTGCCTCACACTCGGTTGCATGGCGCAGGAAACGGTCGATCAGGATTGGACGGTCCGGTGTCACACCAACAGCGGCTGCCATATATTTCTTCAGAGATTCCGGCTCGCTGACAACCTCCATACCACGTCCGCCAAGGACATAAGAAGGACGAACCATAACCGGATAACCAATCTTCTCAGCAACAGCAAGTGCTTCCTCAACATTCGTTGCCATGCCGGCTTCCGGCATCGGGATGTCAAGCTTCTCCATCATTGCACGGAAGAGATCACGATCCTCTGCCATATCGATAACTTCTGGGGATGTACCAAGGATACGCACGCCGTTCTTCTTCAAGTCTGCTGCCAGATTCAGTGGTGTCTGTCCGCCGAACTGTGCGATCACGCCCACCGGCTGCTCTTTCTCGTAAATAGAAAGTACATCTTCGAGTGTCAATGGCTCAAAATACAATTTATCAGATGTATCGTAATCTGTAGAAACCGTCTCCGGGTTACAGTTTACAATGATTGTCTCAAATCCAAGCTCCTTTAATGCAAGTGCCGCATGTACACAACAATAATCAAATTCGATACCCTGTCCGATACGGTTTGGGCCACCACCAAGAATCATGATCTTCTTGTTGTTCGTAATTGTTGTGTGGTCTGGTGCATTATAAGTTGAATAGTAATAAGAACGGTCTTCGGTTCCGCTTACATGTACCGGTTCCCAGCTCTCGGTGATACCATAGCCAAGACGCGTATTGCGGATTTCGTCCTCAGGAACTTCGAGCAGCTTGCTTAAGTAACGGTCTGAGAAGCCATCCTTCTTCGCCTGCTCCATAGTCTCCTTGTCGAGTGTCTCACCCTTCTTTTCAAGCAGGGCTTCTTCCTCTTCCACAAGCTCCTTCATCTGCTCGATGAAGTAATGCTTGATCTTCGTCAGGTTGTATAATTCCTCAACCGTAGCGCCCTTCCGAAGTGCCTCATACATGATAAACTGTCTCTCACTGGTTGGCTCTACGAGCTTTGCAAGCAGCTCATCCTTTGTCTTATCATGGAAATCCTTCGCAAAGCCGAGTCCGTAACGGCCGATCTCCAAGCTTCGGATTGCCTTCTGGAATGCTTCCTTATAATTCTTACCGATACTCATAACTTCGCCCACAGCGCGCATCTGGGTACCAAGCTTATCCTGTGCATCCTTGAACTTCTCAAATGCCCATCTTGCGAACTTGATTACAACATAATCACCACCCGGAACATATTTGTCGAGCGTTCCATGTACGCCACAAGGAATCTCATCCAATGTAAGTCCTGCTGCAAGCATCGCTGATACAAGCGCGATCGGGAATCCTGTCGCTTTGGAAGCAAGTGCAGAAGAACGGGAAGTTCTAGGGTTGATCTCGATTACAATGATTCGATCTGTCACCGGATCATGTGCAAACTGTACGTTTGTTCCACCGATCACCTGTACTTCGTCTACAATCTTATATGCCTGCTCCTGCAAACGCTTCTGACATTCCTCAGAGATTGTAAGCATTGGTGCAGAACAGAAGGAATCTCCCGTGTGTACGCCGAGTGGATCAATGTTCTCAATGAAGCAGACAGTAATCATGTTACCCTTTGCATCACGGACAACCTCAAGCTCCAGCTCTTCCCAGCCAAGGATTGACTCCTCAACGAGTACCTGTCCTACCAGACTTGCCTGCAGACCTCTTGCACAGACGGTCTTCAACTCTTCTACATTGTAGACAAGTCCGCCACCGGCACCGCCCATTGTATAGGCTGGACGCAAAACAACTGGGTAACCAAGCTTATCTGCAATCGCAAGTGCTTCTTCTACAGAATAGGCAACTTCACTGCGCGCCATCTCGATTCCCAGTTTGTTCATAGTTTTCTTAAATTCAATTCGGTCCTCACCACGTTCGATTGCATCTACCTGAACGCCGATGACCTTCACGTTATATTTGTCAAGTATGCCTGCAGCTGCAAGCTCGGAACACAAATTAAGACCAGACTGACCACCGAGGTTCGGTAATATCGCATCTGGACGTTCCTTGGCAATAATCTGCTCCAATCTTGTCACATTCAATGGCTCAATATATGTCACATCCGCAATACCAGGATCTGTCATAATGGTTGCAGGATTGGAATTCACCAAAATGATCTCATAGCCGAGCTGTCTCAGTGCTTTACATGCCTGCGTGCCGGAATAGTCAAACTCACACGCCTGACCGATAATGATTGGACCGGAACCGATAATCAGAACTTTTTTAATGTCTTCTCTTTTGCTCATATTTGCCCCCTTGTGTAATATTTAATCCGATTTTTATCCAAAATCACTTAATTATACTAGATGTGCGGAGCAAATACAATTAAAGAGAAGGCATAAAAAAAGAACCCTTGTTTCGAGGGTTCTTTCGTATTTTTGCTTAGTTTTCCGAAATCATATCCACAAAATATTGATGAATCTTTACTTCTTCGGTCAGTTCAGGGTGGAATGCTGTCACGAGCTGTTTTCCCTGACGGGCAGCTACGATCTTGCCATCGCAGGTTGCCAGGACATCGACACCATCACCAACGCTCTCAATATACGGAGCACGGATAAATGTCATGCCGACCGTTCCGATTCCCTTGAAGTCCTCTTCTGCGAAGAAGCTGCCTAGCTGTCTACCGTAAGCATTTCTGCGGGCTACAATATTCATCGTCCGGAAGCCAAGTGCATCTTCTCCATCAATATCCTTTGCCTGAAGCAATAAACCTGCACAGGTACCGAATACTGGCAAACCTGCTTCGATCTTCGCCTTGAGTGGCTCATACAGGGAAAGCTCCTTCAGAAGCTTTCCCATAACTGTACTTTCGCCGCCCGGAATGATCAATCCATCCATATCGTCCTGCAGATCATCTACCTGACGGATCTCGAAGTGTGGAATATGTAATTTATCAAGGGATGCTTCATGCTCTGCGAATGCACCCTGCAATGCCAATATTCCTATCTTCATCTTACTTTCCTCTTTCTGCCATAAGAATCTCAATCTCAGACTCATTGATTCCGACCATAGCCTCACCAAGATCTTCAGAAAGCTCTGCGATCAGCTTTGCATCCTGGTAGTTTGTAACAGCCTTAACGATAGCGGCTGCACGCTTTGCAGGATTTCCAGACTTGAAGATACCAGAACCAACGAATACACCCTCTGCACCAAGCTGCATCATAAGTGCTGCATCGGCAGGTGTTGCAACACCACCGGCTGCGAAATTAACAACCGGAAGCTTACCATTCTCATGGACGTAACGAACAAGCTCAACAGGTACCTGAAGCTGCTTTGCTGCTTCGTAGATCTCATCCTCTGCCATACCTACGATACGACGGATCTCAGAGTTCATCGCACGCATATGACGAACTGCCTGTACAACATCACCTGTTCCCGGCTCACCCTTTGTACGGATCATAGATGCACCTTCCTCGATACGACGAAGTGCTTCGCCAAGATCACGTGCACCACACACAAATGGTACCTTGAATTTTGTCTTGTCAATATGGTAAATATCATCGGCTGGTGATAAAACTTCACTCTCGTCGATGTAATCAATCTCGATTGCTTCGAGGATCTGTGCCTCTACAAAATGTCCGATACGGCATTTTGCCATAACCGGAATTGTAACAGCTTCCTGAATTCCCTTGATCATCTTTGGATCACTCATACGGGATACACCACCGGCTGCACGGATATCGGCCGGAATTCTCTCCAATGCCATAACTGCACATGCACCTGCTTCCTGTGCAATTCTAGCCTGCTCAGGTGTTGTTACATCCATGATAACGCCACCCTTTAACATCTGTGCAAGGTTCTTATTCAATTCATATCTGTTCTCGCTCATTGTTGTTCCTCCTATATGTAATGAAACTATAATTATCGGGTATTATTAAAGCACAGGAACTGGGTATATTAAAATACCCAGTTCCTGTGCTTTTTATAAGGTCAGATTAAATTATCTGTTATTTTGTACCGAAGATACGATCGCCTGCATCGCCAAGTCCCGGACAAATATACGCATTCTCATTCAACTCACGGTCAAGGTGTCCAACATAGATCTGTACATCTGGATGTGCTTCATGCAGCTTCTGTACACCTTCCGGTGCAGCGATGATACACATAAACTTGATCTTCTTTCCGCCATGCGCCTTGATCTGCGTGATAGCATCAACCGCTGAACCACCCGTTGCAAGCATTGGATCTGTTACAACAATGATTCTCTCATCGATTGGATTTGGAAGCTTGCAGTAATACTCGTGTGGAATATGTGTCTCCTCATCACGATACATACCGATATGACCAACCTTTGCAGATGGTACAAGTGCGAGCACCCCCGGCACCATGCCAAGCCCTGCACGGAGGATTGGAACGATAGCAAGCTTACGACCGGAAATCATCGGTGTCATGCATTTCTCGATCGGAGTCTCAATCTCTACATCCTGCAACGGCAGATCGCCAAGTGCCTCAAATCCTTCGAGCATTGCGATCTCCTCTACGAGCTTACGGAACTCATTCGTTCCAGTGTTCTTGTCCCGCAGAATTGAAATCTTATGCTGAATCAACGGATGCTCAAAAATCGTAATATTTTTCTCATTTTTAAAATCCATTTTGTAATCTCCTTTTTTCTAGTTTTTTGCTTTTGTTATTATATTTATTCCTTAGACTTTACAAAGACACCACGGCTCTGGTCACCATCCGGGTTTGCGCCAAACTGATAATCATTTCCCGGCAGAATCGCATTTAACAGAATACCTGCGATTGCTGCGATAGCAAGTGCTGTCAGTGTGATAGATGTCTCCCCGATCTTAAATGTAATACCATTTGAGAAACCAAGTCCGCAGACAAAGATAACTCCCGCAATGATCAGATTTCTTGATCGTGTCAAATCCACCTTATTCTCAACGACATTACGTACACCGATAGCAGAAATCATACCATATAACATAAATGATACACCACCGATGATAGCTGATGGCATCGTAGAGATCACGGCTGCAAACTTCGGGATGAAGGAAAGTACGATTGCAAATACAGCTGCCAGACGGATAACCATTGGATCATACACCTTGGAAAGCTCCAACACACCAGTGTTTTCACCATATGTTGTATTGGCAGGTCCGCCAATCATTCCTGCAAACGATGTTGCGAGACCATCACCAATCAAAGTGCGATGCAACCCTGGATCCTGAATAAAATTCTTTCCAACCGTTGCTGAAATCGCCGACATATCTCCTACATGCTCCATCATCGCTGCGATCGCGATTGGTGCCATAACCAGAATCGTTGTAAGATCAAATTTCGCAAACTGGAACTGTGGTACACCGAAGAAGCTTGCGGATTTCACCGGTTCAAATGCGATGATCGCACTGCCATCTGGATTCGTAAGTCCTGCCGCATTCATAATCACTGCTGCTACGTAAGAAATTACAACACCCATCAGAATCGGGATAATCTTGAACATACCTTTACCCCAGATATTGAAGATGATGATAACTGCTAACGCAACGATTGCAAGCCACCAGTTTGTGCTGGCATTTGAGATTGCAGACGGTGAAAGTGAAAGTCCGATACAGATAATGATCGGTCCAGTTACAACTGGTGGAAGGAAACGCATAACGCGGTTTACACCAACCAGCTTGATGATCAATGCCATGATCAGATACAGGGCACCCGCAGCAACTACACCACCACAGGCATAGGCTACCTTGTCATTTGATGCCATGTTAGCGAATTTACCAGTATCCAGATTGGCTACGGTTGAAAATCCACCTAAGAATGCAAACGATGATCCAAGGAATGCCGGTACTTTAAACTTGGAACATACATGGAAAAGCAATGTACCAAAACCTGCGCAGAAAAGTGTGACTGATACGGTCAGACCTCTCGTCAATGGTTCTCCACATGCATCTGCAAAATACCCGGACACTAAAATTGGGACCAGAATAGTTGCACCGAACATTGCAAACATATGCTGTAATCCCAAGATCAAAACCTTTGGTAATCCGAGCTTTTTCGCGTCTCTGACTGCTCCATCATTTGTGTCGCTCATAGTTTTTACCTCTTTCCCTCTCTTGATTTGTAAGAGAATTTATTTGTATTCTATTATGCACGAGTAGGGGAGATTTTGCAATAAGAAATCACAGGGATTTTTGAGTGATATCTTAATAGAAAAAAGGCTGCCTGACGCAGCCTTTTTCTGTCTTCTATCATTATTCAAATGCTTTCTGCATATTTTCCTGTTTCTGCTTCTCGCGGAAGATCAGGCGGAACAGAAAACGTACAAGTGGTCCCGCATAAAAGATCTGCCAGCACAGTGCCATCGGGAAATTAAATGCACATGTCTGTAACCAGACGGCAATAAACTGATTACCCGCATGCTTAAAGAGAATGGTTGCTGCCAGACTCATAAGTGGACACATAAATGCGACTGAAATAAATGAGATTGCAAGAACCAGATGGAACGGATTTTCCTTCTCTGGATTCACGATCTTCAACGCTTTCTTCTTCGCAATGGCTCCAACAAAAAAGAAATCAATCACAAATGCAATTGGTCCCATGATAACAAGCTCATGGAACGCGGACAGAAACACTTCGTTACTCATCCCTCCGATGTTCAGTGCAATGTTATAGCAGATCATCGCATACACCATGACGAACACCATCATAATCGTGAAAATAACCTCTTGAAACTTTGTTTTTGGCATAAAAAACCTCCTTAAAATGATAATTCTTAACAGACTGTGTTGTTCGTTATCATTCCAAAGAGAATGTGCGTTTCCAATAATAACCTTCTATTTTCTTTTCCGAGTGTGGATTATATCAAATGGATTTTGTAGTGTCAAGGTGTTTTTATATGATATAATAAGCATAAATTTATAGAATCGAGATACGTTATGAAGAAAATACTTACATTTATAAAAAGAGAAACCGTCCTGATGGTAAGCCTCGTGCTCGCCATCCTCTCTATGTTCCTTGTCCACCCGGACAGAAAATACATCTCCTACATCGACTGGCATTCCATCACACTGCTGTTCTGCCTGATGGCTGTTATGGCAGGATTCAAGGAAACTGGTCTGTTCCGCACAATCGGAAATGCACTGCTTGCGCACGTTCACACAACCAGACAATTATTTCTTGTTCTGGTGTTGCTTCCATTTGTATTCAGCATGTTTATTACAAATGATGTCTCACTGATTACCTTTGTGCCATTTGCGATCATTGTGCTTTCCATGTCGGAGAAGGAACATCTGATCATCCCTGTCGTTGTGATGCAGACAATCGCTGCAAACCTCGGAAGTATGCTTATGCCGATGGGAAATCCACAGAACCTGTATCTGTATGCCAAATCCAGCATGTCTCTTGGTACATTCGTAGAAATTATGCTCCCCTTTACGATTGCTTCGCTGCTTGGAATCCTGATCTCCGTGTTCTTCATCAAACAGCATGCCATTGTAATTGACCGAAACGACCATGCAGTTAAACTTCCGAAAAAACAGATTATCCTTTACAGCATCGCATTTGTGCTGTGCCTGTTGAATGTTGCAAAGCTTCCGGACATCCACATCCTGTTCACAATCATTCTCGTGTTGTTCCTACTTGTGCCGCGAAAAACTCTGCTTCACGTGGACTACGCACTGCTCGGCACATTTATCGGATTTTTCGTATTCATCGGAAATATGGAGCGCGTCCCTGCTTTCCAGTCCTTCCTCGAAAGCATCATTACCGGACGGGAAACATACATTGCAATCGGTGCCAGCCAGATCATCAGTAACGTGCCAACCGCCCTTTTGCTGTCGGGATTTACAGCGAATTACAAGGCACTTATCATCGGTACCAACCTCGGTGGACTTGGCACGCTCATCGCTTCAATGGCAAGTCTGATTTCCTATAAGCAAATTGCCCGGGAATATCCGGGCAAAAAAGGGAAATATTTTCTCTGGTTTACGGTTGTGAATGTGGTGTTTCTGGCTGGGTTGATTGGGTTGTATGCGATTCTGTAGTTGAATATTCCTATAGGTGAAAATTATTAAGGGGATTCAATTTGTCAAAGTATGTGTGTAACGATATTATCTACAACAGTAGAAATTATCAATAATCCCCTATTCCCATCTTTCTATTTATTCTAACATATAAAACATGAAAACGGAAAGTGTTTTCATAGACTTTACCGCCGCAAATTGTGACATTTCCGCAAGCTCCGGCTTCTTCCATTACTCACGGAACTTTATATGGTATGGAAACCCTTGCTGTTCGGCTATACACTTCCTACTGTCTGGGCGTATTCGGGACTTCCACCCGTTAGAGCGCAATGGCATTAAGTTAAGAAAAATATAAAAATAACGCTTGACATATAGCTCAAAA
>CAVKUW010000040.1:0-8809 GCA_963659815.1 Butyricicoccaceae bacterium | reverse complement strand
TCTCCTCACAGCTTACATCGAGATACACGATCAATCCCTGCTCACCTAAATGCTTCATCGCTTCTTCCGAGAAAATCGCACTGCCACCAGTCGCAATCACGGATGCTTCCGTGTTGATCTCCCGGAGCACCTGATTCTCAATCGCAAGAAATGCATCGATACCCTTCTCGTTGATAATATCAACCAATGTCTTTTTTTCTTGTCGCTGGATCAGCAGATCACCGTCGATAAACTGATAATTGATTGTCTTTGCGAGCAATACGCCGATCGTGCTTTTTCCGCTTCCCGGCATACCAATCAATACTATATTCTTCTTCATCTTTCGATTTTCCTTTCACTTTCATTATAATAATAACGATTTCTACGTTCTTCGAACTCTCGAAATCGTAACAGCCATGCGCATTCCGGACTATCGTCCTACATGCTTATGTCAGTTTATCCGTCAAATAAATAAGCAGCTCTGCCTGCAAGCAGTCTCGCTGCTTATTTGCTTGCCGGAATTATTATGTCACATCTGGTGCCTTACAACCCGATACTCATCGCCGTTCTTATAATACGGACAACTATAATGGCTGTCCCCATACAACCGTGCGATCTCATCCTCATCCATGCTCACGTCACAGACATATTCCTCATATTCTTCATCATAGATCAGATACGCACATGTATCGCAGCTTGTCTGTATCTCTTTTTTCTTTTTATTTTCCATTATGCAAGCACCACCTGTTCATCTGTGATCTGGCAGATCTCATCCCAGCTATCCTTTGCCACCTCGTCATAGACAGCAACGGTCACGAATCCCGCTTTCTTCGCCGTATACATCGCACGCAGACTGTCCTCGAAGATCACACAATCCTTCGTATCAATCTGCATATTGGCACACGCAAGCTCATACACGGCCGGTGATTCCTTGCTCGCACCTGCCATCGTGCAGCTGACGATCGTGTCAACATCTGCCATAAGTCCGGTTCTGTCTAACACCATCTCACTTAAATTAATCTCGTTTGCCGTTGCAACTGCTACTTTATAGCCATCCCGCTTCATCCATTTTACAAGCTCGTAGGCATATGGTTTTAGCGGAATCGTATCCCGGTATTCTTCGATCACCATATTCTGGAAATCATCGAAGATCTCCTCCGCAGTCTTCGGGATGTCAAACTGTTCTTTGATGAAGTTCGCCGCCTGAATCAGTGTCATCGTCGCCACCTGATGGTGAAACTCCATATCCGGGTGGATGCCATATCTGCCGATATATTCCACATCCAGTGTCCGCCACATCGGCATACTGTCAATCAGTGTTCCATCCATATCGAAAAGCACACCTTTTTTGCCCTGTAAGAGCGGTGCCAGCTTCTGATATAATGTATCAAACGTTTCTGTCCTTGCAAGCATATCCTGTACCTGAGCCGTAAGCTTCTTCGTGGCTGTCTCGATTTCGTCCTGCGCAAAGATCGCAGAAACCACCGCGACACCTGCCACATCACAGCCGACTAACTGATCGATATTCTCCTCGCTGACACCCCCGATCGCCACAACCGGAATCTGCACAGCATGGCAGATCTCCCGCAGCGTCTTCAGAGGGAGTGCTGTTACATCCTGCTTGGTCGTCGTCACAAAAGCAGACCCAGAACCAAGATAATCAGCACCCTGCTTTTCGGCAAGCAGAGCTTCCTCTACATTGTGGGCGGATACACCGATGATCGCCGCATCCCCAAGGATAGCTCGTGCCTCTTCCACCTGCATGTCGCCCTGTCCTAAGTGTACGCCATCCGCCTGACAGGCTTTTGCCAGTGCCACATTATCGTTGATAATAAGCGGAATACCATATCGCCCTGTCAGCTTTTTGATTTCTTTTGCCTCTGCAAGGAACGCTTCTTCGGAAAGCTCCTTTTCCCGCAGCTGCACGATCGTCGCGCCACCCTTGATTGCTGCTTCCACCGCATCATACAGGGTTGCATATCGTTCTTTTTTCATTGATTTTGTATCTGTTACAGCATAGACCTGTAACTGTTCTTTTCTTATTTTCATCTTCTATTTCTACTCCGGATTTCTTATCTATCTGCAAGCATAAAGCCGTGATCGAGTGGTCCACTGCCATGTCCCAGATCTAATCCTGTCCGAAGTGCCTGCTCCAGATACCGCTTTGCTTCCGCAATGCTTATCGTCACTGTTTTTCCCTTTGCCAATCCGCACGCAATCGCAGAGGACAAGGTGCATCCAGTTCCATGTGTATTTGGATTGTCAATTCTTGAACCGTGGAACCAGACCACTTCAGCTCCAACCAATACATCGCTGGCATCCTCAATCGCATGACCACCTTTGATCAGCACATGCGAATGATATCTGTCATACAGGCATCTTCCCGCCTGTTCCATATCTGCTTTCGACCGGATCGTCATGCCGGTAAGCAGCTCTGCCTCCGGGATATTCGGTGTAATCAGTGTCGCAAGTGGAAGAAGCTTTTCGGTCAGGCAGGAAATTGCATCCTCCTTTAACAACCGGCTTCCACTTGTTGCGACCATCACCGGATCTACGACTATATTTTCTGCATGCCAATCGTCAAGCGCCTCTGCGATCATCACGATCAGTGCTTTATCCGATACCATACCGATCTTCACAGCTTTCGGTGGAATATCGGAAAAAACCGCATCGATCTGTTTCCGCAAAAATTCCGGTGTCACATCCATGATACCGGTTACACCCATCGTGTTTTGTGCAGTTAGAGCTGTAATGGCTGACATACCATAGCAGTCATTCGCAAGTATCGTCTTCAGATCTGCCTGTATTCCCGCACCACCGGAGCTATCCGAACCAGCAATGGAAAGCACCGGAACAAGGTTACGATTGGTTACTTTCTTCTCATCCATCTATTTGTTTTACTCCTTAAAAAATAGAGCTGTCAACGACAGCCCTATTATTATACACGATTTATGCGCCTACGACAAATGTAAGTTCCGCCGTTACAGCAACTTTTCCGTCTACCTTTGCAACAGCCTTTCCAGAACCGATCGGTCCCTTCTGGTCTGTGATCTCGCATTCCATCTCGATCACATCGCCCGGTGTAATCTGCTTCTTAAATCTTGCATTCTTGATTCCACCGAAAAATGCGGTCTTTCCTTTGTGCTCTTCCTCGGACAAAATTGCAATCGCACCAACCTGCGCAAGTGCCTCGATCACGAGCACACCCGGCATGACATGCTGTGTTGGGAAATGTCCCAGAAACTGCATTTCATTCACGGATACGCACTTCACACCCTTCGCCCATTTTCCCGGCTCAAAATCTGTGATCCGGTCAACCAACTGGAACGGATAACGGTGTGGTAAAATCTCCTGTATCTGATTTGAATTTAATTCCATCTTCTTCTCCTTCGTCCTGTAATCTACGCCTCAAACTTCTTCAGCAGAATACTTGCATTGTGTCCGCCAAATCCAAGGGAGTTGGAAAGCGCATACTCGACCTGTACATTTCTGCCCTCATTTGGAACGATATCCAGATCACATTCCTCATCTGGTACCTGATAGTTGATCGTTGCAGGGATAAATCCATCATGCAATGCAAGTGTTGTGATAACAGCTTCTACCGCACCACTACCACCGAGCAGATGTCCGGTCATAGACTTTGTAGAGCTTACCATCAGCTTGTATGCATGCTCACCAAAGGTCTTCTTGATCGCCATCGTCTCACCCGCATCATTTAAATGTGTAGATGTACCATGTGCATTGATATAACCAACCTGCTCCGGCTTGATACCGGCATCCTTCACTGCCATTGCCATACAGGCTGCTCCGCCTGCTCCATCCGGACATGGGGCTGTGATATGGTATGCATCACAGGTTGCGCCGTATCCAACGACCTCACCGAAGATTTCCGCACCACGCGCTTTTGCATGCTCATACTCTTCCAATACAAGTGCACCTGCACCTTCACCCATGACGAAACCGGCACGCTCCTTATCAAATGGAATCGAAGCACGGTTCTTGTCTGTTGTTGTATTTAATGCCTGCATCGCTGTAAATCCACCGATTGCCATATCTGTGATTGCTGCCTCAGAACCACCACAGATCATAACATCTGCATATCCGTCACGGATATAATGGAAGCTGTCTCCGATTGCATTGTTACCAGATGCACAAGCAGTTACAACGGAAGAACAGATGCCCTTGAATCCAAAACGGATTGCAATGTTTCCGGCGCCCATATTTGCGATTGTCATCGGAATATAGAACGGAGAGATCTTGTCAAATCCACGTCTCTCACCTGTCTGGTAGTTCTTCTCTGTGACTTCCATGCCGCCGATACCGCTGGAGAAGATGACTCCACAACGCTCTGCATCTTCCTTCTCCATATCCAGACCACTCTGCTTGAACGCCTCGTCAGCTGCAACAACCGCATACTGTGCGTAACGATCCATACGTCTGGCATCCTTCTTATCGATCACAGCTGTCACATCCAGATCCTTTACCTCACCGGCAAGCTTCACTGCATGGTTTGTTGTATCGATTCTTGTAATCTCATCAATTCCGCAGACACCTTTTTTTACATTATCCCATGTTGTCTCTACGTTATTTCCCAAAGGGTTTACAGTTCCTAAACCTGTAATCACAACTCTTCTGCTCATTTTTTCCCTCCTACATTGCCATACCGCCATCTACACAGATGACCTGACCGGTAATATAACTTGCATCATCACTTGCCAGAAAACGGACAAGATTTGCAACATCTTCGACCTTTCCAAGCTTCTTCATCGGAATGCTCTTCAGGTTCTCTTCCACAACTGCCTCTGGCAGCTTCGCTGTCATATCCGTCTCAATAAATCCAGGTGCTACCGCATTCACTGTGATGCCACGGGAACCGATCTCCTTTGCAACAGACTTTGTCATACCGATCAAGCCTGCCTTGCTGGATGCGTAGTTGACCTGTCCTGCATTTCCACGGACACCGACAACACTGCTGATGTTGATGATATGTCCACGCTTCTGCTTGAGCATGATCTTCGATACATGCTTAATGCACAGAAATGCACCCTTTAAATTCGTGTCGATGACCTGCTCGAAATCTTCCTCTGTCATCTTCAGCATCAGGTTATCCTTCGTGATACCTGCATTGTTGACAAGAATATCAATGCTGCCGTACTCTTCCTTTACCTTTGCCACGAGTGCCTGTACATCTTCATTTTTTGCAACATCTGCCTGAATGGCGGATGCCTTCACGCCATATGCCTCACACAACTTTACTGTCTCTTCGGCACCGGCTGCGCCATGTGCATAACAGGTTACGACATTGGCACCTGCCTCTGCAAGCGCAACACAGATTGCACGACCGATTCCACGGCTGCCGCCTGTGACAATGGCTGTTTTATTCTCTAATGTCATAGATTCCCTCCAAATTTACTTTCCAAGTGCTTCTAATACTGCATTTAATGAATCGATATCTTCTACTGAATAAGTAGCAAAGCTGCGGTCAATCTTCTTTACGAATCCGGAAAGTGTCTTTCCCGGACCAACTTCGATAAAGGTATCAACACCCTGCTCGATCATGTACTTGATAGAATCCTCAAAATATACGCTGCTCTGTACCTGTGTCTCAAGCATCTGAGGGATTGTCTTATCTGCTGCAAGCTCCTTACCGGTTGCATTGAATAAAACAGGGAACTTCATCTCTCCGAAATGCTCGGTCTTGAAACGCTCTGCAAGCTTGTCACCAGCCGGCTTCATCAGGGATGTATGGAATGGTCCGCTGACTGCAACAGGCACGATTCTTCTTGCGCCCTTCTCCATCATCAGCTCTCCGGCTCTTGTGATAACCGGTGTATCACCAGATACAGTCACCTGAACCGGTGTATTGTAATTTGCAACCTCTGCGATATGGAACTCGCTGTCTGCAAATTCTTCCTCTGCCTGCTTACAACATGCCTTGATCGTCTCTCGGTCGAGATTCATAACTGCGATCATACCTGTGTCTCTGCCTGTCACTGCCTCTTCCATGGATTTACCACGGTATGCAACAAGGTCGATGACCTGCTGCTCCTCGAATACACCTGCCGCATAGAGTGCGGAATACTCACCGAGCGAAAGTCCGGCTGCGATCTCCGGTACGATACCCTTTGCTGCAAGAATCTTTGTCACACCAACTGCAAAGGCAACCATACATGGCTGTGTGTATCTTGTCTGTCCAAGCTTCTCGATTGGACCATCGAAACAACATTCCTTCACGTCAAAATCAAGCTTTACATTGTCAAATACCTCGCGGAACTCCGGATATGCCTCATAGAGATCTTTTCCCATTCCGACATGCTGTGCACCCTGTCCAGCGTATAAAAAACCGATCTTCATAATTTCCTCCTGCTTATCTATGATTATTCTATCAAGTTATGTCGTCACGCATCCGCGTGCCTTATCTTATCTAAATGCCCTCACTGTTCAGCTTTGCGAGCTCTGCAAGGGAATCCTCATACAAGCCCTTCAGAATCTCTGCCACCGGCTTGATCTCCTTTACAAGACCACATACCTGTCCAGCCATCAGGGAACCATTCTTTGTATCGCCATCTAAAACGGCCTTGCGGAGAGAACCAAGGGTAAGCTGCTCCAACTCTTCTCTTGGAACGCCCTTGCCTTCCATCTTCAGATACTCACGTGCCATCTGGTTTTTGATTACCCGCACCGGAGCACCACTGGATCTGCCAGTCACTGCTGTTCCGTTATCCTTCGCCTTGATGACAGCCTCTTTGTAATTGATATGGATCGGACATTCTTCACTCGCAAGTAATACCGTTCCGATCTGTGCGCCGATTGCGCCAAGTGCAAATGCCGCAACCATGCCTCTGCCATCTGCGATACCACCGGCTGCGATAACCGGGATATTGACTGCATCAACAACCATCGGTACAAGTGTCATCGTTGTCATCTCACCGACATGTCCGCCACTCTCGCCGCCTTCTGCGATCAGGGCATCCACACCCATACGCTCCATACGCTTTGCGAGAGCCACACCACTGACAACCGGGATAACCTTTGTACCAACAGCCTTCCAGTCAGCCACATATTTCTCCGGGCTTCCGGCTCCGGTTGTAATTACATCAACCTTCTCTTCCACCAACATCTTTGCGATGTTGTCAACATCCGGATTCATCAGCATCAGGTTTACACCGAATGGCTTATCAGTCAAAGCACGGCACTTCTTGATCTCCTCACGGATACGCTCTGCGTCAAATCCGCCGGATGCGATCAGTCCCAGTCCACCGGCATTGCTGACAGCGGCTGCAAACTCGCCAAGTGCGATATTCGCCATTCCACCCTGAATAATCGGATACTTGATTCCAAGGAATTCATTTAATCTCATCTTCATCCTCCTGTTATGTACAACTACCTAAGTCTGTTAAAATTCCAAATATGCGCCGCCCCATGTCAGACCGCCTCCAAATCCTACACAAATAAGCTTCATGCCCGGTTTGATCATGCCCTTCTGGTTCATCTCAGAAAGTGCGATTGGAATACTTGCAGAACTTGTATTTCCATACTCATCCAAATTTATATAGAACTTGTCCATGCTCTGTTTACATTTCTTTGCCACGGACTCAATGATACGCTTATTCGCCTGATGGCAGACATACAGATCAATATCATCGGCTGTCACACCAGCCTTCTCCAGAAGCTGCATAACCGTCTTCGGAACAGTACTCACCGCAAACTTGAACACTTCACTGCCAAGCATGCTGACGTGACGTGGCTGTAAATCCTCGTTGCTGCATTCCAGTACAACATCATCGCCCTTTGCACCAAGGATGCTGAAATAGCGGTGTGTATCAGAAAGCTCTACGACTGCGGCACCTGCACCATCACCAAACAGGATACATGTACTTCTGTCATTCATATCCAGAATCTTGGACAATGTCTCACTGCCGATCACAACGCCATATTTCTTGTCGCTCTGTAACAGCATGCCTCTCGCGATCTGTACACCATACATGAATCCGGAGCAGGCTGCATTGATATCGAAACAAAGAATATCCTGTGGAAGCTCCAACTCCTTCTGAACCATACATGCCACCGAAGGTGTCATATGATCCGGACGGATTGTCGCTACGATCACAACACCGATCTCAGATTTGTCGATGCCTGCATCTTCGATTGCCATCTTCGCTGCGGCGATCGCCATATCCTGATTCTTCTCTTCTGTAATAAAATGTCTTCTGCGGATACCGGTACGGCTGGAGATCCACTCGTCATTTGTGTCTACAATCTTGCTTAAATCATCATTTGTCACTACGTGTTCCGGAGCATAATGCCCCATACCTACAATATGTAAGCCCTCTTTCATCTTATCTTTCCTCTTACTCTCTGTCACTCTCTTCCTGCACAGTCATCTTAGATCACATGCAGATATTTATTATCGATCGTTCTGAATTTCTTATAACGATGCTTTGCAACTTCATCCGGGTTCATCTTGATGTATTTGTCAAGTTCCTTCTTGATTGCGCGGTCAGTTGCCTTGAATACAACCTTATGATTCAGATGTGCACCGCCGATTGGCTCAGGAATGATATCGTCGATCACACCGAACTCCTTCAGATCCTGTGCAGTCAGCTTCATCATCTCGGCTGCCTCCTCACTGCGGGAAGAATCCTTCCACAGAATGGACGCATAGCCCTCTGGTGAAAGGATGGAATACACTGCATTTTCAAGCATCAGCACACTGTTCGCTACGCCGATGGCAAGCGCACCACCGGAGCTTCCCTCACCAGTTACAACGGCGATTACAGGCACCTTCAGTGCACTCATCTTCGCAAGGTTTACCGCGATAGCACTACCC
>CAVKUW010000039.1:0-37495 GCA_963659815.1 Butyricicoccaceae bacterium | reverse complement strand
TGTAAATATATTGGAAGACTGTTCATCTGTCAATGTTATCGAACTATTTCCTTCCATAAACTTCAAATTACACTTCGTTGTATAGGTTATCTTCAAATACTTGCTATCCGGTAATTCAAACTTAAGTGAATTTGAAGATCCATCATAGCTGACTGTATAATCGGTTCCGCTTGTCAATAATGTTTCTGTACTACCATTCACTTCGTATACCTTGATACTCTGCATATTATAAGAAAATGCAGTACCAAGTTTATCATAAGCTATTAATTTTCCATCTCCTGATACCAGATCATAAGCACCCTTGTTGACTTCGATCGTATACTCGGCTGTATTATATTTACTGTTATCTGCCCCTGTCGTGTTATCATAGGTACCGTAAAATACTCCATCCTTCGATACCAATGCTGGTGCCGCCAATGTCGTTGTCGTCGATACTGGTGTTCCAACATTCGTACTACCTATCTTTAACTGTGCAGAATTCGTAAAAGTTTCCGTTCCCTTCTTTGCGAAATCCTCCAAGCTCGTTACTTCTGTCGTATATTCAATCCGAACATGTGTCTCTGTTCCCTCTGAAGCCGTACGACTTCCAATGGCATTCACCAATGTGATATAATCGTTAGTAATTGGAATCGTAAAACTTGCAATTCCATTTTCTTCGCTTGTCTGAAGATCAATATTCGGTATCGTTGCCCCATCTGCATAATATTGCATATTTGCCAACTTACCCTCTGTATTATGCGCTACATCTCTGACATAGAAATATGCTGTTATCGTACTGGAGGATAATTTCATATCCGTCGGTAATGTA
Source organism: Butyricicoccaceae bacterium (assembly GCA_963659815.1). Classification (GTDB taxonomy): domain Bacteria; phylum Bacillota; class Clostridia; order Lachnospirales; family Lachnospiraceae; genus Coprococcus_C. Next base: position 36,687 of record CAVKUW010000039.1, on the reverse strand, counting down.
TCCGCAATCGTAACAGCTTCTCCATCTGAAAGCGCCATGGAATTCAATGACACATCTAACATGTAGCTAATCTTACCTGTTTCATCTACTTTTGCAGTAACTGTCTTATTCAAAGGTGGCAATGGATTTGTATATACATCACCATCACTTTTTTTCTCTTCCTTGCCATTTGCAGAATAATAAATGATTGCTTTGTTTTCATAATTTCTCTGTACCTGATTCAAATCAGTATCCAAAATCTTAGTCTTGTATTCTAATGTTATTTCCTTTACCGGATTCGATCCTGTAAAGAGACTATCTATAAACGCAAACTTATAATCATATCCTTGATTATTTCCTGCAGTGTCTGGTGTATATGTCACATATTGATTGTCAATATTGGCATCATTTGAATCAGTCGCATCTACATCAAACGATGAATTATCTTTTCTTGTAAATGTAATCTTTGTGTTATATATGCCTGACATGCTTCCCGGATTATTCCAGTATTCTTGCATATTATCTTTGATATACACATTTGTCAGATTTTCTGGAATATCTTTCACAGAAACCGTCCAATAAATATATCCATCCTGCATTTTCACAGCATGCTTTTCAATAGACCATTCTTTTCCCGGCGTCTGCACAGCTCCAGTTCCCGTATATTTATAACCTTTATCTGTTGTAAGAGTTACATCATTTTTCACATCCAGTTTAGTTGCAGAATCCATGTAATCATCTGTTACCTTTGTGTAAACAGTTGCCGTATATACACCGTTGTTCCCCGTAAAATCAGTAGCGCGCAGTGTCTGTTTTGTATCTTCCAGCAAACTGCCATCCTTATCACACAATTCAGATCCGATCTCTGGCATATCTACAATGGTACCGGAACCAAGCAACGCCTCCAGAGAATCATACTCTCCTGCGTAGTCATTCAAATCAATCGTAATCGTCCATGTCACAACCTTGGAAGTTTCATCCAACGAACCTGTTTTCTTTACTTCTGGTCTTGTCACATCGTAAGTTGCTGATGTAGTTCCCGTTTTTGTTTCCTTTTTATTATTCTTATATGTATAATTGACTGTATTCTTATAAGAATCATTATTTGCATTATCTGGATTAAAAATACCCTCATCCGTCTGTACATCATAGGTAACTTCCACGGTTGTGGTACTTCCATCCGATGAACCAAGTTTGTTCAAAGCATTTACCAGATCATCAAAGCTTACATATGTGGTATTCCCAGCAACATTTGAATCATTGCTGCTTGCAATCTTGATATTGGAAATATTCTTTAAGTTTGCACCTAAACTATCTGACAAAGATACCCCTGACACAGAGCCAGTCGTTTTTAACGTCAGTTTATATGACTGTTTCCATGTCTTTGTACCCGGATCATAAGTAGCTTTTCCATCGGTTGTCTTCTGAACCGTCATAGTACTTATTGCCGTTCCATCATCGTAAGTCACACCTGAAACTTTTATCTGTGCAGTTCCAATCGTTATTTTGTCTCCAGATTCCTTATCGGTTTCTGTCAACTTTACATTTCCGTATATTGTTCCATCTCCCTTTCTTGTGTTTTCTTGCAAGAAAGTCTCATTGTCCAGGCAAATGTATGCATAACCGCCACTAATATAAATATAACCTACTCTGTTTCCTTCAAGCAGAATATCCTGTTTTCCTGAAATCAGTTCAAGGTTATTCAAATCATTAAAATTAACCTTGATATAAATAGGGTTTCCATCTCTCGGAATACTACTGTTATCTAACTCCCATTTATATTTTAAATTAAACTCGTCACCTTCGTATACTTTTGATACATTCTCTAAATCTGTCTCCTGCCCATTATGTTTAACACTGGCAGTAAAACTCATCGTTATTCCAGATGACGCATCTGTATATACATTATCCCAAAGTGAAAGATCTACGGAATCATCTGCCACATTTTGTGAAGCATCATTCAGATTCTCTTCTTCTAAAGGAACACCATTTTGATTTTCTTATGTTCCTAAACTTTGCTGTCCTGTTGCGAAATTTGCATCACTCTCCGACGCAACACTCTCTGCCTCTCCGCCTTCTGCAATCGGTGTATAGCTGATGTTCTGGAATAATGAAATTAACATCAACATAGAAAGCAGAAATGCGATCACTTTTTTCTTGTTTTTTTGTTTGTTCATAAACTCCATCCTCCATTTTCTTTTTCCTAATGCATCCTCGCATTTATGCATTGGAACGCTCTATGATAAACTCTGACATCCCTCTATTCAGAGTAAAGTTAAGTTATGAAATATTACTGTTCAATTTTTATATCGACAGTAACCCACTATCGCATAATATTTTACATGAAAGTGCTTGTGTTTTCAACATATCGCGTCCATAAATTTGTGTTTTTTTTGACTATTAAAACACAAAAAAACTGCCACACCAATTCCGGTGTGGCAGTTTTTGTAACCATCTTCCGAAGTATGCTTTATTCTTCGTCCTTCTTCTCCTCTGTGGATGCCTCTGCATCGTCATCATCGAAGAAGCTATCATCAAAGTCATCATCGTAATCATCAAAATCATCTAAGTAATCTGGTGTCAGGTACTTGTAAACTGCTACGCAGATACCTACGATGATTGTCAGAATACCAACGATCAATGCAATAGATAAAAACGCGTTCTTAGCCTCTGTCACGCACTCATCTTCTTTTACAACCTTTACCTCGTCACAACACTTTCTCATAGTTTTCAACCTTCCTTTCTTCGTTACTGATAAATCAATTCTACCACAGCTTGTCCGATATTTCTACCTTGATTTACAACTTTTTCATTTTTACAAGGGATGCATATAAATGTTTTTCGCCAACGCGGTCGAAATTCACAACGATTTCCTGATCACCATCCGACGGAATCACATCAATCACCTCGCCATTTCCGAATTTGATATGGCGTACCTTATCTCCGACTTCATAGCTTGTCGAAGCAGCCATTACAGTTCCTCCCATCGGAAATGCCTTCCCGAATCCTGGATTGGCACTTGGATTCGCGTTTGTCATAAATGTCCGTGTATATGGATTATTCCTGCCATATGCTTTAAGCCGGAGCACCTGTTCTGCCGGTTTTTTCGGTGGAATGTGATCCATGTTCACCGGTGCATAACCAAATGCTTTCTCCTCGTATTCAAGATAGTGCTTCGGAATTTCTTTGACAAAGCGCGATACTTCTTCGAAATTTGTCGAACCATGTACCATACGCTGTCCGGCAGCCGTCATATACAGCTTCTCCATCGCACGTGTGATTCCGACATAGCAAAGTCTCCGTTCCTCCTCGAGTGCATCCGGATCATCGGAATCCAGTGACATCCCACTCGGAAATAACCGTTCTTCCATACCGGTCATGAATACATATGGAAACTCCAGCCCCTTCGCACTATGTAAGGTCATCAGCGTCACCTTTGCCGTTGACATACCATCCTCATCTTCCTCCTCGATATCTGCCACCAGTGCAATATCTTCGAGAAGCCCGGTCAGTGTTGGCACCTCCGCGCTTTCCTCGTAAGTAACAATTTTATTCTTTAATTCCTCTAAGTTATCCAACCGGGTACGCGCTTCATCCGTAGCTTCCGCCTCCAATGCTTCGCGATATCCACTCTCATCCATGATCGCATCGAACACTTCGCTGATGAATTCACCATGTATCAGACGTGCCTTAAAGCCTTCCATCATATCTGTGAATTTCCGAATCTTTTCTACATTTCGTGTCATGCCCGGTACTTCCTCGATATCCAGCAACGCATCGTATAGATTATATCCATTGGACTGTGCATACATATCAAGCTTATCCACGGTCGTCGCACCAATACCTCGCTTTGGTACATTGATGATACGCTTGATTGCCTGATCATCGATCGGGTTTGCAAGCACCTTCAGATAACTTACGAGATCCATGATTTCTTTTCTTCCATAGAAGTTCTGTCCACCATAGATTTTATATGGAAGATTCTCATACAGAAGTTTTTCCTCCAGCACACGGGACTGCACATTGGTACGATACAAGATCGCGATATCATCGAGTGATACCCCTTGATTCTTCAAGGTCTTGATCCGGGATGCAACACCGTTTGCCTCCTCATACTCCGTGCCATAGCGGGTAAATGTTACCTTCTCACCATCCTCCTGCTCTGTCCAGAGACGTTTATCCTTTCTGCCCTCGTTATTCGCGATCACCGCATTTGCAGAATTCAGGATATTCGCCTTGGAACGGTAGTTCTGCTCCAGCTTTACTACCTTGGCATCCGGGTATTCTTCCTCAAAATTTAGGATATTGTAGATGTTGGCTCCACGGAATTTATAAATACTTTGGTCGTCATCACCCACGACGCACAAATTCCGGTATTTCGCCGCCAGCATCTTTACCAATATAAACTGTGTATGGTTCGTATCCTGATACTCGTCCACCATAATGTATTTAAACCGTGTCTGATATTCGGCAAGCACATCCGGATTCGTCTCAAAAAGGAAGATTGTCTTGAAGATTAGGTCATCAAAATCAAGCGCATTGTTGCTCTGCAGACGCTTCTGATATTCGCGGTAAACCTCTGCAATCTTCTGATCCCGAAAGCTTGCCGCATGTGCTTTCTCATAATCATCCGGTGTCATATACCCTTCCTTTGCTTTCGATATCGCCGAAAGCATCGCCCGTTCCGGATAGAGCTTCGGGTCTAATTGCAGATATTTCAGCACTTCTTTTACAACTGTCTTCTGTTCACTTGCATCATAGATTGTGAAACCGCTTGTTCCACCAATCTTGTCGATATGTTTCCGCAGAATCCGCACACACATGGAATGGAAGGTCGATACCCACACACTCTCCGCGCCAAATCCTACCAGATTGTCTACTCGTTCCCGCATCTCTGCCGCAGCCTTGTTCGTAAATGTGATTGCCAGTATATTGTATGGATTGACTGACATCTCATCGATCAGATATGCGATCCGGTGCGTGATTACTCTGGTCTTTCCAGAGCCTGCACCTGCTAAAATAAGTAAAGGCCCGTCGGTTGTACAACAGGCCTCTGACTGTTTCTCATTTAATCCCGGCATCGGTTTACTGTAAACCTAACTTTGCCTTCATCGCTGCCAGTTCATCCTGTACAGCTGCATTTGGAGCTGCATCATACTTGGCTGCTAAACTGTCGATGCCACTCTCCTGTGTTGTCTGATTCAGTTCGGTCATGGCATTTGCCTGATCTAACATTGCATTTGCTTTTGCTTCCATACGATCAAAAGCTGCCATGCTGCTTGCAGAATCTGTCAGATTGTTTGTCATCTTGTTCAGACGGTTCTGTGTCTTTGCGACCTTCATCTTCGCCTTGATTGCATCGCGGCGGGACTCGAGCTGGTTGATATCCGTTACAAGCTTGTCATGCATCTGACGCATCTTCATTGCATTTGCGGCAGCAACATCATAAGTCTGCTGTAAGCTTGCCTGCTTCGCTGTGAGCTGGTTCTTCTGCTCCAAGAACTGCATGGCATCTGATTCATTTCCGGCAAGAAGTGCCTTCTCTGCATATGCCTGCATCTTTGTGATCTCTGCGTTTACCTCATCAAGCTCACGCTTGCATCTCTGCTCATCCGCCATAACAGCAGCCGTCTCTTTCTTAACCTCTCCCAGATCCTTTGTCAGGTTGCGGAGTGTCTGATCAATCATCTTCTCCGGGTCTTCTGCCTTATCCAGAAGTGCATTGATATTTGAAGCCATAATGTCTTTAAATCTCTGTAAAATTCCCATTGTAATAAAACCCTCCTGTAATTCTCATTTTCACACGTGAATCCATGTCGCCTTTATTATACTTGATAATACAAGTAAAGTAAAACAGATTTTTGTTAAAATTCGGTGTCGCGGTTAAACTTTGGAAATCACCGCTGCAGCTTGTCTTAGTTGTATTTTGCAATCACTTCTTCATTTGCCTTCATGGCACTTTCTTCCATCTGCTTTCTCTCTGCAAGCAGCTTTTCCTGTACTTCCTTATGCTGTACACCGATGATCTGCAATGCGAGATATGCAGCGTTCTTTGCGCCATTGATCGCTACGGTTGCAACGGGGATTCCGGATGGCATCTGCACGATAGAGTACAGTGCATCCTGTCCATCAAGTACCGAACCGGAGATTGGAACACCGATAACCGGAAGTACGGTCTGACTTGCAACAACACCCGGAAGTGCGGCTGCCATACCTGCGGCTGTAATAAATACTTCTGTACCATTTCCATTTGCTTCCTCGATAAATGCGGAAAGACCTGCATGTGCACGATGTGCAGACAAGCAACGCACGTCAACCTGTACGCCATAGTCCTTCAGAATCTTAATTGCTGGCTCTACCTTTGGAAGATCACTTGTGGAACCCATAATCACTGCTACTCTCATTTTGTTTTGCCTCCTTAGTCAGCGGTTGCATCCGCCAGAATCATTATTGTACTATATTTTTTACGATTGCCTCCGGCTGCATAGTTTCTCTCGAAATCGTATATGCACCAAGCAACCGTTTCTTTGCCTCTTCAAATACACCCATATCATCGATATACATATAGGCAAGCACGTCGCCTTTTCGCACTGCGTCGCCCAGATGTTTTCTGATGTCGAGTCCGACACCTAAATTGATCGTGCTGTCCTTTGTCGCACGGCCTCCGCCTAAGATCAGGTTCACCATGCCAACCTCGCTTGTGTTGCAGTCTGCCAGATATCCATCCTCTTCACAGACGATTGGAACACAGTTTGCCGCGAGCTGGAATTTGTTCACATCGTCGATATAACCGCCATCGCCGCCCTGTGCTTCGACGAACTCTTTGAACTTGGCAAGTGCCGCACCGCTCTCGATTGCTTTTTCACACTGTGTCTTCGCATCTTCAAAATCATCGGATTTTCCTGCCGCCATATACATATATGCCGCCAATGTGAGTGATACGGTAAGCAGACGGTGAATACCATGTCTGTCATAGCCCTCACGGGTAGAACTGTTATTCTCTCCAGCCAATACCGAATCCTGTTTCTCATCCTCATACACTTCTGATTCAAGATACGGCTGTACATCCTTCATCGACAACACCTGCACCGCCTCGATCACTTCGAGCGCATTGCCGACCTTGCAACCGAGCGGTTCGTTCATGTCGGTAATCACACCGTAACACGTTCTGCCAGCAGATTTACCAATATCGACCATGATCTGTGCCAGTGCCTTCGCATCTGTCTCATTCTTCATAAATGCGCCGCTGCCACATTTCACATCCAGCACGATCGCATCCGCGCCTGCTGCAAGCTTCTTGCTCATAATCGAAGATGCAATGAGCGGCAGACTATCGACCGTCGCCGTCACATCACGCAGCGCATAGATCTTCTTATCTGCCGGTGCCAGATCACCAGTCTGTCCGACGAGCGCCAGCTTCATCGAATTGACGTGTTCAGTAAATTCTGTTTCCGGGATGCTCACACAGAAGCCCGGAATCGCCTCTAACTTATCAATCGTACCGCCCGTGTGTCCGAGTCCTCTGCCGCTCATCTTCGCAACCGGTACCCCCAGACTTGCGAGGATCGGCGCAACGATAAATGTCGTCTTATCCCCGACACCTCCGGTACTATGCTTATCAACCTTCACACCGTGGATGGTAGCAAGACTGAGCTGGTCGCCGCTTTCCGCCATCGCATGTGTCAGTGCGCAGGTCTCGTCGTGCGTCATGCCTTTGTAGTAGACACACATCAGCCACGCACTCATCTGATAATCCGGGATTTCTCCCTTCGTAAACCCTTCCACGATAAAACGGATCTCATCCGCAGTATGCTCTGCGCCGCTCCGCTTCTTCATAATCATATCGTACATTCGATACATCTTACGTCACCCCCTGTGTCGTAAATACATCCTAGCGATTGTCATATCATGCTACATAATATCCTGCAGGAAACTCTTTCCGATTGCCTTCGCATCGTCCACACAGCTTCCAAGCAAGTACTCCTCTACCGTCTTTCCAATATCGGCAAAAGTCGCTCTTGTGCCAAGATCCGTTCCCTGCTTCAATCCCTTTCCATACATCAGAATCGGAATATATTCCCGTGTGTGATCGGTTCCCTTAAAGGTTGGATCACAGCCGTGATCCGCATCCACGATCAAAATATCCTCATCCGTCATCTGCGCATACAGCTTCGGCAGCCATGCATCGAATTCTTCGAGCGCATTCTTATAGCCAAGCGTATCTCTTCGATGTCCGTATTTCATATCGAAATCAACCAGATTCGTGAAGATCAGTCTTTCCGGTTCTGTCTGCATATAGTCGAGTGTCTTCTGCATGCCATCTGTATTTCCGGTCGTATGCACCGAAGCGCAGATACCACTGCCGTGGAAGATATCGCTGATCTTACCGACTCCGCATACCCGCACGCCCGCATCTGCCAAATGCACCAGCACATTGTGTTCCGACGGTTCTAACGCATAGTCACGGCGGTTGCTCGTCCGCTCGAACCCATCGCCTTTTCGTACAAATGGTCTCGCAATCACACGTCCGACACCATGCTCGCCAACTAAAATCTTTCTTGCAATCTCGCACATCTCATACAATCTTGGAAGTCCGACCTTCTCCTCGGACGCCGCAATCTGGAATACTGAATCTGCTGACGTATAGACAATTGGGTATCCTGTTTTCATGTGTTCCTCGCCGTATTCCGCAATGATCGGAATGCCGGATGCAACCTTGTTCCCATAAATAGCTCCACAACCGGTCTGCTCGATAAATGCACTGATAATCTCCTTGGGGAATCCATTTGGATATGTCGGGAATGCATGCTTTGTATGAATCCCAATCATCTCCCAGTGTCCGGTTGTTGTATCCTTTCCATTGGATAACTCCTGCGCTTTTCCATACACACCGATCACGTCACGCTTTGTTGCCGCATCGTAAAACGACGTCTTTTCAATCGCCCGAAGTCCAAGCTTCGTCAGATTGTCGAATTTAGCATCCGGATATGTCTGTAGGATATGTCCAAATGTATCGGAGCCAACATCGCCGAACTTGTCTGCGTCCGGTTCTTCTCCGATTCCTGCACTGTCAAGTACGATCCATATTACACGTTTTGCCATATTTCACGTCCTTTCTGCAAAAGTCCTATGCTTCTGCCTTGTTTTTATTTCTGTAAATCAGGTAAAGCGGCAGCGCTACAAATACCACGCCACCCACGATATTTCCAAGTGTGACCGGAAGAAGGTTGTTCAGGAAGAACTTTCCAACCGTCATCGAATCAAGCTGATCCGGTGTCATGCCTGCCATGATTGCCGCATTGTAGTATGCCTCACCGTGCTTTGCAAGAAGCCCGGCAGGAATGTAATACATATTCGCCACGCAGTGCTCATAGCCTGCGATTACAAATGCCCAGATTGGGAAGAAGCATGCGAAGATCTTTCCAATCGCATCCTGACATACACCTGCCAGAAGCACTGCCAGACATACAAGGATGTTACACATGATTCCAGATGTAAATGCCTTCACAAAGCTTAAATTCATCTTATTATATGCGGTCTTAATCGTTGTAGCAGCAAGTGCACCGTTTCCATAATCAAGCTGTCCGCTGCGGTTCACCAGAGCAACCACGATGCATGCACCGATCAGATTGCAGATATATACAACTACCAGCATCCGGAGCATATCAAGAAGCTTGATCCGCTTATCAAATACGGCAAATGACATCAGGCAGTCACCTGTAAAAAGCTCCGCACCGATCAATACGACAAACATCAATCCCACCGGGAAGATCACACCTGCCAGTGTCTTGGCAAGTCCTGTATTGCTGATTCCGTAGACTGCCGCGCTGCTGCTCGATGCACCAATCGCAATAAACGCACCTGCCAGCATACCGAGCAGTACCAGCTTTCCGAACGAAAGCTTTGTTTTTCCTTCGTATACCCCCATGTTATCTGTTATCAGATCACCGATCTTTTTCGTACCCATTTTTTCTTCCTTCCTGTATCTTTTACCTTATAATTTTTTATTCTATCAGAAGTCAGCAACCGGCTTCCGCAGAAATCTTTCTCTTAGCACGCTTACCGCAGTGCTTCATTCAGTGCTTCTGTACCCGGAAGCACAAATCTTCCATCCTCAATGATTGCCGTCTTCGTGCCATCCGGCTTCACGGCATAGATTCCGCCAATCTCCTCATATGGGATCGTGATATCGGTATGGCAGTTAAAATATGCACCTGCCCGCGCCTCTTTGTCCTCTGAATTGCGCAGTTCGGAGCACTCATTTTCCTTCGCTACGATCTCTCTGCCATCGGGGTTGTACAGACGACTGTCCTCGCTGTAACCGTAGCATGTATCACCGACTGCAAAATGCGGTCCCATCTTCTCTACAATCAGAATTGGGAGCTTGTATAAGATGTCATATTTTCTTGCCATCGCATATGCCGTCGTGTTCGTACCGATCGCGAATTCACCGATTGGAAGTGTCTCATGGTGGAATAGCAGATTCTCCTTGATAAACCGCTTGTTCTCTGCCTCATCCTCGAAGTTCTTACAGGTATAATCGGCAACCTTTCCATCCTCGAAGGTAAGCTTCAAGTCTGTGTATTTGAGTTCGTTCAGATACACCTGGCTCACATGCAGCGTTCCCTTCGTACCGCTGAGTACCGGGGACGTAAATACCTCGCCAAGCGGGATATTCACATCTGCCAGACAGTTCTCGAAGTTCGTCTGTGTCTTGCGGTCAATCTTGTGCAGCATGACTTTCATGTCCGTCTGGTTGCCATCCTTGCCGAGTACCTGTACATATTCTGCATCATCGAGACAATCAATCATCGTCTGCTGGATGGATTTGTATTTCTCATTGTCAAGCGTATTCACTTCCACAACTGCATCGAAGATCTCCTCGAAATTCTCACCGATCTCCGGGATTGGATATGCGATGATCGTGAAGCTGTACTGGTCATGTGGAATGTAGTGATTTGTGATCTCCGCCGCCTTCGACGCATATTCCACAGACATCTTCTGCTGCTTGTCGGATAATTTCCACACTGTCGACTTCGTCTGTGGGCTGAACGGATCTTCGCCGAACACCTCAATGACCGCCGGGCCTGCATAGACAAGCGCAGCTTCTTTCTCCTGCTCGTATGTCTGCTCCATAACTTCGAGCTTCCGCTCCATAAATGCGCGGTCAAAGAAGACTGCATCATCTCCTGCATGGTCATACTCATACTGCTTGTTTGCCGGTGTCGCAGCATATCCGGTACGGATCGTTGCCTTCCGGTTCATACGACTGACCGGATACCGGAATAAAATTGCGGATAATCCCTCTTTCTCAAACATCTGGATTGCCGCTTTCACCATACGCTCTTGTCCGATCGCATATCGGATATTCACAGACTTCTTCGGGCTGATATCAATCCGCATCGTCTCAAAGCCTTTGATAAAGCCCTGCACATACGTGCGTGCCAGACTTTCGATCTTCTCCTCCGGAAGCTTCGCCAGATACTGCGCCATCCGAAGCTCATTTTCGCCGATATATTCCCCGTAAGCATACAGATAATCCGGTGTTGTAAGATTGCTCTGCATGATGATATCATACGCGAATGGATTCACGCAGGTGATCGTCTCAAGGATTCTCCTTGATACAAGCACATCCGCATAATCATACATATAATAATAGATGGCTTCCTTGATCTCCTTCTCGTCCGGAAGCTTCTCTCCTTCGGATGCAGTAAAGATTCCATACACCTCTAAGAAAAGCTCCATCAGGGAAATCATCGCCTGCATCTCATCTTCATATGCATACGCAATCATAGCACGGATCTCCGCGTATAACATGCATAAATATTTGCCATAGGCGCCAAGCTTTTCCACGGCATAATCCGGGTTTGCAAAGCTTGCGTCATAATGCTCCGGCAAAATGTCTGCATATAAATTATGATTGATCTCCTGTAATTTTGAAAGTGGAAGGTCGATCTTACCCGGCTGTGACACGATCTCGTACACGTCATACACATACAAAATAAACTCTGCCACACTGTCAAAATATGTTTTGAGATTCTTCGCACCTGCATCCATCTTCGCAAGTGTATCCCAGATTGTCTGATCCTCTTCCTTTATCTCACTGATTCGTTCTATCGCAAGCTGCATACGCTCCTGCAAATCTGCGTCGTTCATATTTTCCTCCTACCTCGTCCGAAGACTTAAAATCTGCCTAATAAAATGATTATGATCGGAACAACAAAGGATACGATGTTTAACCAGATGGAGATCCGCTTGCCACGCACGCCGCCCTTCTGGGACTGTAAACCCATGCGCGCAAAGATCTCTCCAACGATCGACAGCAGCATGGCGATGATATACAATAACCCGAACACCTCCGGCACATGCCCCGCCGTCGCAATGGACACGATCACACCGACAACTTCAATGATCAGTGCGATTCCACCCATGCAGTCAGCGATAATCGTATCGCTCGCAAACGATGAATCTGTAAAATAATATCTTCGTTTCTTGAACAAACTCATAATCATTTATTTTACACAGCCAATCAGGGTGTTGATATCGTCTACCCCATTTGTCTGCATATATTCCTCAATTCCTTTTATAATCTCAACGGTTGCATATGGATTGTGGAAATTCGCCGTTCCAACTGCAACTGCGGTTGCACCAGCCATGATCATCTCCAGTGCATCCTCTGTGTTCATCACACCGCCCATACCGATGATTGGCAGTTTCACAGCATTTGCCACCTGATATACCATACGCACTGCGATCGGATGGATTGCCGGTCCGGATACACCAGCCGTCTTGTTTGCAACTGCAAATGTCCGGCGTTTCACATCGATCTTCATACCGGTCAATGTATTGATCAGAGAAAGTGCATCACTTCCGGCTGCCTCAGCAGCCTTCGCCATCTCTGTGATGTCTGTAACATTTGGAGAAAGCTTCATGATGATCGGCTGCTTCGCCTTCGCCTTGATGGCTTTCGTAATGTCATAAAGTGCCTTTGGATCCTGACCAAATGCGATACCACCCTCTTTGACATTCGGGCATGATACATTGATTTCCAGAAGGTCAACCGATTCATCGCCCAACCGCTCTACGACATCCAGATAATCCTCCGTGCTCTTGCCGCACACATTGACGATGATCTTCGTATCCTTCTCCTTTAAGAATGGGATATCCCGCTTCACAAATGTATCGATTCCCGGATTCTGCAATCCGATTGCATTCATCATACCGCCATAGGTCTCTGCCACACGTGGTGTCGGGTTGCCCGGCCACGGAACATTCGACACGCCCTTTGTCGTCACGGCTCCAAGGAGATTTAAATCTACGAACTCATCGTATTCCATACCGGAGCCAAATGTACCGGATGCAACGGTGATTGGATTCTTAAGCTCCACACCTGCAATACTTACCTTTGTATTCATTACAGCTCCACCTCCTCAGCATAAAATACCGGACCATCCTTACACACGCGTTTATTCTTCACCTGTGAATGGTCGTCGATCTCCTTCGATTTGCATACGCAGGCAAGGCAGGCACCTACGCCACATGCCATACGCTCTTCCAAGGATAACTGTGCTTCGATGCCATGCTCCAATGCATAGCTCTGGATCGCACGAAGCATCGGCGTTGGTCCGCAGGCATAGATTTCTGTGCCCTCGATGCCGTACTCACGAATCGCATCCATAACCGTTCCTTTGACACCGATCGCGCCGTTGTCGCTGGACTTGTAAACTGTACCATATGGCTCAAATTCCTCTGATAAGAATTCCTCATCTCGGAATCCAAGCACGATCGATTTCTCGCAGGTAAGCTCCTTCGCAAGCTGCAGCATCGGTGGGATACCGATTCCACCGCCGATCAGGATTGCTTTCTTATCTTTCTTCGTAAATCCGTTTCCAAGTGGTCCGAGTATCGTGATCGTATGGTCAGAAGTAAGCATCGAGAATTCCTTTGTGCCTTTTCCTGCGATACGATATACGATACGGATTGTACCTGCTGCACGGTCAATCTCACACAGACTGATCGGACGTGGAAGCAGCTTGCTTCCATCTGCAGAATACACGTCGATAAACTGTCCCGGTACTGCCTGGCTGGCAATCTCCGGTGCCTGTATCACCATTGAGTATATATCTGTGGCGATCTCGTCCTGACGGACAATCTTCGCCTCTATCTTTATCTTTCCCATTTTCGACTCCTCTTATCTTCTAAATGCCTCGATAAATCTGCTATCTTGTATTTATTAGTGGCTTGCTCTTGCACCGTTAATGTCTGCGATCATGTCCTTCACTGCCTGACGGCTCGCATCTGCATAACCTGTCTCACCAAAGGATGCGTATTTGTCCTGCTTATAAGCAGCAATGATTCCACGGGAAGAGTTGACGATCGCGCCAAGTCCGTCTGGATTGAAGTAATGTACAAGATCTGCTGCCTTGCCTCCCTGTGCACCATAGCCCGGTACAAGGATGTATGTCTTCGGCATCAGTTTACGAAGTACCTTGCCCATTTCAGGGTATGTAGCACCAACCACACAGCCGACGTTGCTGTATGTATCGCCCATGCAGGCTTCGCCCCACTCAACGACTTTCTCAGCAACAAGCTCATACAATGGACGACCGTTAATAAGCTGATCCTGAAACTCACCAGAAGATGGATTGGATGTCTTCACAAGTACAAAAATACCCTTATTGTACTGCTTACATACATCTACAAATGGCTTCACACCGTCGGTTCCAAGATATGGATTGACAGTCACAAAATCCTCATCGAATCCAGCATATTCTTTGCTTCCAACCTGAACCTTGCCAAGATGTCCGACTGCATATGCCGTTGATGTAGATCCGATATCACCACGCTTGATGTCGCCGATGATCACAAGTCCCTTCTCCTTTGCGTATGCACATGTCTTATGAAATGCAATGAGTCCCTCGATTCCAAACTGCTCATACATTGCGATCTGTGGCTTCACCGCCGGAATCAGATCGTAAGTTGCGTCAATAATTCCTTTATTGTATTCCCAGATTGCTTCGGCTGCACCCTTCAAGGTCTCGCCATACTCAGAAAATGCTTTCTTCTGGATGTACTCTGGTACATAGGAAAGCATTGGATCTAAACCAACGACGATCGGTGCGTCCTTCTTCTCAATCTGTGCTACTAATTCGTTAATCATTTATTTGTCCTCCTACTGATCTTCTATAATTGCCCCATTGTAGCGGAGCTCACCATCTACGATGGTCGTCAGAACCTTTCCAACTAATGTCTGCCCAGTATATGGTGTATTGTGTCCCTTCGATTCAAACTTAACCGGATCAACGACCCATGTCTCTTCCGGATCAAAGATCACAATATCTGCCTTTGCTCCCGGTGTCAATCTGCCGTACTTATCGTCGATGCCAATGATCTTCGCCGGGTTGTAGCTCATCTTCGTTGCCATATCCATGATATCCATCAGTCCCGGTGCCACGAGTGCTGTATAAGTAAGCGCTGCCGATGTCTCAAGCCCCACGATTCCAAACGGTGCCTTGTCGAAGAACTGACTCTTCTCCTCGTCGGAATGTGGCGCATGGTCGGTTGAGATTGCTGGCATCGTTCCATCAATCAGGCCTTCCACCAGAGCCTTTACATCCTTCTCCGTCCGGAGTGGCGGATTCATCTTGTAGTTGCTGTCTGCTTCCTTGATATCTGCATCCGTCAATGTGAAATGATGCGGACACACCTCAGCTGTAACATTCGCACCAAGCCGCTTTGCCATCCGCATAAGCTCGACCGTTCCTATCGTCGAACAATGGCAGATATGAAGCTTTGCTCCTGTCTCATGCGCAAGGAAAATATCACGCGCTGTGATGACATCCTCCACAGAATTCGGAATTCCCGTCACACCAAACTTCTCCGATGCAACGCCCTCATTTAACACACCTTTTCCAACGAGATCCTTGTCCTCGCAATGTGCCATGATCACGGCACCAAGCTCGGCGGCTTTCTTCATCGCCTCGCGGTAGACGCGGATATCCATGACGCTCTTTCCATCTTCGGAAAATGCAACCGCACCTGCCTTTAACATCGCTTCCATATCGACAAGCTCTTTTCCCTCCATGCCTTTCGTGATAGAGGAAAGCTGCTTCACATGCACATACGCATGCTCCGCACGCTGCAAGATATCCTGCAATACTTCCACATTATCGACAACCGGTTTTGTGTTCGGCATCGCACAGACTGTCGTCACACCGCCCGCTGCCGCTGCACGCGAACCGGTGATGATATCCTCCTTGTATGTGAGTCCCGGATCACGGAAATGTACATGCAGATCAATAAAGCCCGGCATCACGTATTTGCCTTTTGCGTCAATCACAAGATGTCCATTTTCCTGGGCTTCGTTGTAATCTGCCTGCTCGCCGCGGCTTCGCACGTAAATCTTCTTTATACAATCCTGTTCAATCAATACGTCTGCAATCTCATGCAACCCGGTTGCAGGATCGACGACGTGACCATCAACTATGAGCATAATAATCCTCCTGTGTATTTATACTACATACATCTTATACGTTACACTTTCCTTGTATAACATGTAGAATAACCTTCGTTGTGATTCGAGTGCATCCGTACCGGAAACACGCACGGTTACACTTACTTTACTGCCTTCGTACTGCAATGCAGTCACTTCGGTTCCGAAGTCGCCAAGTACGGAAAGCATATCCTGTATAGACATCCCCTGTTCCGCCTGTGGATCGGGTGTCAGCTCGATCTTCACAGATGCATCTGTGGTGTCTCTTTCGTTTATCGCTGCCTGAACTGATCTATACTGCGTCTCAAATTCCGTATCCACATTTCCTTTTCCAAGGAAGATTCCATACTGATGATACCGCGATAATTGCATAACCTTCCGCACATACAGGCGGTACAGTTTTTCCTCGTCTGCATCACCGAGGAAACGTGCGTACACCTGCTTTTCGCGCTCTGGTTTATATACGCTGTCCTGCGTTTGAAGCTTCGCTTCTGCCACGTCTTCCGAGCAGCGCAGGCGATCCGTAAAATAGCGATGCATCGCATCATCCACCGCGTTGATCTGTTTTCGTATCTGATCTAATTCCATATTCTGATTTGTATTCCTTCCTGAATCCTTTTTCAAACCATAATTATTTTTTATTTTACCATAAGTCGACAAAAAAAGAAATGTTCTTGCTAGAATTTAACAGGATATCGCTGCAAAAAATTCTCATACTATCCATATATATCAAATCAATCAGAAATGGAAGGGAATGTATTATGAATCAAACAGAGCACGCAGAAACAACCGTATATCTTTCCCTCGATGCAAGCACGATGGTTGCGTCCAAGCAGGTACACATTGAAGATATTGCTTCCGTCCTTTGCAGCCAGCCGGATATCATGCACGACGTGAAAAAAATCAAGCTCTTTACATTTCGTAACAACGAGCAGGGGCAATTAGTCGTCAATGCCCTTGCAATCATTGGAGAAATTCTGAAATACGATAAATCCGTGACTGTCCAGAATATTGGCAGCCAGGAATGCGTCGTCTACTATCGGAACTTAAGTGACGGACACAAACGAACCGGAAAAATAAAAGCTGCATTTCTGATGCTGCTCGCCTTTTTCGGAACTGCTTATTCGATCATGTCCTACAACGGAGACGTCGGTGCCATTGATCTGCTGCAGGATCTGTATCAGATGTTTACCGGAACGCAGGCAAGTGCAACAACTGCCGGATATCGGTTTGGTATCCTGTTTTACTGTGTCGGGCTGTTCTTCGGTATGCTGCTCTTCTTCAATCACGGTCTGAACCACAAGAAAGCCGATGATCCGACACCGCTGCAGGTACAGATGCGATTATATGAGCGGGATGTCAACGATGCAATCGTTGTAGACAGCGCACGGGAGGGAACGAGTCTCGATGTTGATTAAAACGATTGCTTACTGTTTCTTTTGTATCTGTGCCGGAAGTGCTGTTTCCGCTGGTTTTGTCGCATTTATCACGATGCTTGGTATCTTCGATAAGCTGGCAGAGCAGATGAAATCCGGCAAAGGTGTCCACCGGATCGAAGCTTTGATCATCGCCGGTGTCACGATTGGAAATGCTGCGTATCTGTTCGGACTCCGGATTCCGATCGGGCTGGCAGGATTCAGCATCTTCAATCTGTTTGGCGGCATTTTTATCGGGTGTCTCGCCGGTGCTTTAGCAGAAACCTTACAGGTCATGCCAATTCTATCCCGTCGTTTGGGCGTGCGGACATGGCTCCCTTATGTGATTGCCGCGGCTGCCATCGGAAAAGCACTCGGCTGCGCCTGGCAGATTCTGTTTTTCCCTTCTTAAATTATAGTGAAAGGAGCTATCTCTATGAAAGTAAAGCAAAACGACCAGGAATATAACCGTTACGTCGAAGCAATCACGCCGAAACACAGCTGTTTCAAGAACTGCCTGCACGCCTTTCTCGTTGGCGGCTGTATCTGTCTGCTCGGGCAGGTGATCTTCAACGTATGTACGACACAGTTTCATTATGAGGAGGCAGATGCATTGAGCGTATGTTCGATCCTGCTCGTATTTCTCTCCGTCCTGCTTACGGGGTTAAACCTCTACAAACCGCTCGCCAAATATGGTGGCGCCGGTGCTCTGGTTCCCATTACCGGATTTGCAAATTCCGTTGCCGCCCCAACGATCGAATACAAAAAAGAGGGTGAGGTGTTCGGAAAAGGTGTCAAGGTCTTCACGATTGCCGGACCGGTTATCTTATTCGGTGTTGTGGTGAGCTTTGTCGCCGGTTTTATCTATTGGATCTTCAAACTGCTGTAACAACAAGAACATCCAGAAAGGAGCTACTATGAATCAGAATGAACAAGAAAAAATAAATCAGGCAGTCGGCAAACAGACGATCTGCTTTACCTGTCCACCTGCGATACTAAGCCGTGCCTCAATCGTCGGCGACATGGAGGGACAGGGGCCACTCGCCTCCTATTTCGACCAGATCGAACCAGATCCGGCCTTTGGCATGGACTCGTGGGAAGAAGGCGAATCCGAAATGGTGCGCCGCGCGGTACAGACTGCCATCACAAAATCCGGCATCGCCAAAGAAAACATCCGCTATATCTTCGGTGGCGATCTGCTCGGACAGTTGATCGGTTCTACATTCGGTCTGAAAGATTTTCAGATACCTATCTTCGGTCTGTATGGTGCCTGTTCCACCTGTGGTGAAGCATTATCACTCGCGGCTATGACTGTGAACGCAGGCTATGCCTCCCATGTCATCGCTGTGACGAGTAGTCACTTCGGCGGTGCAGAAAAGCAGTTCCGTTTTCCATTGGAATACGGTAACCAGCGTCCGTTATCTTCCACATGGACAGTCACCGGAAGCGGTGCGTTCCTTGTATCTGCAACCACTCCCGATCAGCCAATGAAAGAATACCCGCGCATTACCTCCGTGACAACCGGAAAAATCGTCGATTACGGCGTGCGGGACAACATGAACATGGGCGCCTGTATGGCACCTGCCGCCGCAGATGTCATCTACCAGTGTCTCGAAGATCTCGCCGTCAAGCCATCACATTTTGATAAGATCATCACCGGTGATCTCGGAAAAGTCGGCAGCGAGATTCTGATAAAACTGTTGCGGGATAACGACTACGACATTGAGAAACAGCATATGGACTGTGGTGTCTGTATCTTCGACAACGAAGAACAGGATACCCACAGCGGAGGCAGTGGCTGTGGCTGTGCGGCTGTCACACTTGCTGGCTATATTCTGCATCAGTTAGAATCAAACGAATGGAAACGTGTGTTGTTTGTCCCTACCGGAGCATTGCTTTCTACGGTCAGCTTCAACGAGGGACAGACGATTCCCGGCGTTGCGCATGCCGTTGTCATGGAACACATCAACTTATAGATAGGAGGATGTATATGGACTATATTCTTTCTTTTGTCATCGGAGGAATCATCTGTGTATTATCGCAGATTCTCATGGATACAACCAAGCTTATGCCCGGACGGGTAATGGTTATCTTAGTCTGCACAGGGGTGATCTTAGGTGCAGTTGGTATCTACGAGCCTTTCATGAAATTTGCCGGAGCCGGGGCATTTGTCCCATTGACCGGTTTTGGCTACAACCTGTGGAAGGGAATCAAAGATGCGGTAAATGAGGATGGATTCCTCGGACTGTTCCGTGGCGGTTTCAAAATGGCAGCCGTCGGAACCTCTGCCGCTTTGATTTTCTCTTACTTTGCCTCTCTCATCTTCTCCCCGAAGATGCCAAAGAATTGAAGTTATAATTATACAAAAAAGAAGTATCCGATTGCAGTCATGAAACTGTTTTCAGATACTTCTTTTATTATTATGTTTGTGGCTCAGGAGCCTGTGTCGTCGGCTCCGGTGCCTGCGTCGTCGGTTGCTGCGTTGTTGGCTGCTGTGTTGTTGGCTGCTGTGTTGTCGGTGCCGGCTGCTGTGTCGTCGGAGTTGGCGTTGGTGTCGGATCGGTACCTCCAGTCTTCTCGAAGGTTACGCTGATCGTTCCATTTGCCTGTACATCGTTAAACGTATAGCTTGAAACAGAGCCCTGACTCTGTCCATTTACAATGACATCCTTGATCCGGTATCCATTGTGCGGTGTGATATAGAAGGTTACATTTGCACCCTTCGCAACTCGAACCGTCGGTGAAATCGTTCCACCTTCGCCCGCCGAAGAAGCAAGTTCAATCTCGCCCTCCTCTAACGGTGTATGGATATCACACACCTCATCGGTATATGTGTATCCATCGGTAGATTCTCCGTTGGAGCCTACCAGCTTCTTATTTCCGTTTTCATCAATCTCGACTGTAAATGAAACGGTCTCCGGACATCCACTGTTTGCGATTTTATGTGATTCTGTACAGAACTCAAGTGCCTCGTGTCCACTACATCTCTGTGATGGAATATCTGCCTGTGCATAATAATCCGAAGAGGTTGGACAACCTTCACCCGGAAGCAATCCGGTGATCTCACAGACGCTGATCGTCGTAATACCCTCTGGTCTCTCAAAGTCTGCCGATGTATCCTGTCCCTCCAGCTCTACGATCTGATCCATGATATCTCGCCACATATATTTATGTGTATTCTGTCCACCCATATCAACGTTGCTGTCGTAACCCATCCAGATCGATGCGGTATAATACGGTGTCATACCACAGAACCAAAGGTCATAGTTTTCAGAGGTTGTACCTGTCTTACCTGCACAAGTCATACCAGACTGTAATCTTGCCGGAGTACCAGTTCCGCTTGTGACTACGGACTTCATAGCCTCAATCAACTGCCATGCAGTTGTCGCCTTGATTACCTCATGGGACGTTGGTGTTGTGTTGTCAACTACCACATTTCCATCATGATCGATAATCTTGGTAAATAAAACCGGCTGATTGTAAACACCACCATTTGCAATCGATGCATAAGCGGCTGTCATCTCATAATTCGTAACACCATAACTCAATCCACCCAGTGCACACGCCTGTGTCTTATCCGTGAGCAGCGTACCATTGCTGTCCACTTTCTGGTCTACCAGTGTTGTATATCCAAACTTCAGCAAATACTCGAATGCTGCCTCCGGTGTCTCTTCGGTAATTGCCTTTACCGCACAGACATTGATGGAGCTTGCGATGCTCTTACGGATCGTACAATATCCACTGTGTCCACCACCGGCATTCCGGACCTCATTACCACTTGCATACTGATATGGCTCATCGTTAAACGATGTTGCAAGACCTGCCTTACCACTGTCGATCAACGGTGCATATGCTGCTACGATCTTGAACGTGGAACCCGGCTGTCTCTCTGCCTCCGTTGCACGGTTAAATGCACGGTTTACCGTCTTCGCACCACGTCCGCCTACCAGTGCTTTTACATAGCCGGTATGCTGATCCATGATCGTGAACGAAAACTGTGGCTGTGGCGATACGGAAAATGCCTCAGCGACATACGTTCCGCCTGTCTCTTCCAGCATCGCTTCCTTGAATGTATCGGCCGCGGCTCTGGCATCCTGTTCACTCGGATAAATATTGTTATACTTCGAATTACCTGTCTGTTCTGCAAAATAATTAGTCAGATCGCCAATACTATAATTATAATTGGTTTCTTTATCTGCTCCCAGCAGAGTCAAACGATAACTTAAACCAACCTTCGTACTGTTGCTCACATATTCCGGATTGTTGATGACATCATCACAGATCTTCTGGATTGCTTTATCCTGTGCAGAGTAAATCTCATAACCACCCGTGTAAAGCTTGTTCTCCGCCTCCGACTTTGTACAGCCATACATATCCATAAACAACTCTACGACACCATTTATGATAGCATCCTGATAGTAACTGTTTACATCAGACTCTGCAAGCTGAACCTCATGCTCGGCATCGATTCTCGCATAGACATCATCTGCAACCGCCTCATCGTACTGCTGCTGTGTGATGTATTCCTGTTCTAACATCTTCTTTAAAACTTCTGCCCGGCGCTTTTTGTTCTCGTCTGGATTGGCAACCGGATCGTAACGGCTTGGGTTCTGTGGAATACCCGCGATAACTGCGATCTCTGAGATCGTAAGCTCCGTCATATCCTTGCCAAAATATTTCTCGGAAGCTGCCTGAACACCACTGACACCACGTCCCAGATAGATTGTGTTCAGATAGTACTCAACGATTTCTTCCTTTGTGTACTGCTTTTCGAGCTCAATTGCCAGATACTGCTCCTGAATCTTACGTTCCAGCTTGTCCATGAATGTCGTCTCATCCAGACCGACATTAAATACCTGGTTCTTGATGAGCTGCTGCGTCAGCGTCGATGCACCCTCATTAAAGTGACCGCTTGCCGCGCCCTTGGCAAACGCACGGAAGATACCGCGCACATCAATACCATTATGCGTCCAGAATCGCTGATCCTCAATTGCAACAAATGCATTGACCATATCCTTCGGGATGTCATCATAATATACATAAACACGATTGGAATCGATCGTAGAAATTTCTTTTTCTACTGTGCCGTCCTGTGACCGGATATTCGACCGGTATCCCTGTGGAACAATATTGATACTGGAGGTATCCGGTGCATTGTCCAAAATACCCTTCATCATACCGAATCCAGCTCCGGCTCCGGCTATGATCACTGCAATGATACCAACCAATATGACCTTAAAAAGTATAACCAGCACTTTTCTCGTATTTCGTTGTGTTTTGGAAACAAGTTTTCTCTGTTTTTTCTCAGTTTCCGCTTTTGAATAGCCCATCGAGCTACCTCCCTTTATTTTTGCATATAAGTATCCAGATAAACGCAATTATAGCAAACTTTTACCACAAATACAAGATATTACCTATTCTAAACATTTTTCTTTTCCTCTATTCTTTTTCTCCATTTTTTGGTAGAATAAGTTTAGGTGCCGCGGATTTTTCCGCGTGTAAATTCACTGCGCATTTACATGCCCCACAAGTATAGTCGCAGTCGGAGGCTTAAGATGAAAGGTTTTGTAGGCATCGGTCGCGCAGACCATGTGGAAACAGCCATAATGGAAGCAACCGCCGGATTGAAAAAAGCTGATTTTCTAATCCTGATTGCTCCTTTTTCAAAAATAGAAGCTGCCGCCGCCCTGCTCGGCGAGAAATATCCGGGCACACCGATGATCGGTACCAGCGGTGAAGGCATTGCGAAAGAGATGCGCCTGACACAAGCAATCATTGTCATTGGATTTGCAGGTATTGAAGTATGTACGGGCGTGATTGAAGATGTCCGCACAACTCCGGTCAAATCCATGCATACATTTCTTGCGAATCTGCAGGCGATCGAACCGGGCGATTCCGATACGATCTGTCTGGAGTTTATGACCGGATGCGAGGAACGCGTCCTGTCAACCGTCCACGATTCCCTGCAGGAAGCTGGTGTTCCGTTGATCGGTGCCAGTGCTTATGGCGTCCTGCTCGGTGAAAAACACTGTGTGATTTTAGACGGGAAGGTTCATACGCGAAGCTGTGCGTATGCATTTATCAAAAACAAAGGTGGCAAGATCCATCTATATAAGGAAAATATTTACAAACGGCAGAGCCGCCGTGCACATTTTGCCAACTTGGTAGAACCGGGAACGAAAACCCTGTTCCAGCTGGACGGTGTTCCCGCATTAGAGCTGTATCAGGAGGAAACCGATGTACAGCTCGAAGATATCCTCTCTGCTATGCCGCGTCATCCACTTGGCCGTGCACTCGGTGAGGATACCTGCATCATCCAGACGATGTCGGTCGACCGCAACGGTGTCATATTCAACGGCAAAGCCATCTATGAAAATGACAGCATCTATATCATGGATGTCGATGATTACCATCAGATTCACGAAGAACTGCTTGCCTCCATACAGGCATCCCCGGTTTCATTCCTGCTTGGCTTTGACAGTGCAAACCGTCTGCGCCTATTTGCAGAGGACGATGTCCTGACCGACTATGTTGCTTCATTCCGTACGGTTGCACCCACTGCGATCTTCGTCGGCGACGGCCAGCAGTTTAACAACCAGCATATGAATCAGACACTTGTGCTTGCAGCATTTGAATAATTACACGCAGGAGGTATAACCACGATGTTTAAAAAGAAAACAGAAATACATGCAGTTCCAACAGAAACGGCAACCGGGCTTGCCTTAAAGCAAAGCTTAGAGCCGATCATCCAGATTACGAAAAGCCTAAAGGAAAACCGGAAATCCCTGATTGAGGAAGAGATGCAGACAGCAAGTCAGATCTCCGATATTCAAGGTTCCTTTGATACGATCCTTGCCCAGTCCGATCAAGTTGCTTCCGGTATGGATTCCATCAAGCAGGAATTTGCCAATATCGTAGAAGTTTCTTCCCAGATTGAGACCAGTGTCAGCGGCGTACTTACCGCAACCGATCAGGCAAACGAAAATGTCGACAGCCTGCAGGAAAGCTCTTCCAACGTGTTGAAGGATTTCCAGCATGTCGTAGAAGTCTTAAATAAATTCCAGAGCAGCTTTGATGAGATTCAGGAGACAATGTCCGGTATCATCGGCATCGCCAACCAGACAAACATGCTCTCCTTAAACGCTTCGATCGAAGCCGCCCGTGCCGGAGAACACGGTCTTGGGTTTGCCGTTGTCGCAACCGAGGTCAGCACCCTCTCCGCAGAGATCAAGAAACTCGTTGATACCGTAAATGCAAACATGGCACTGCTCCGTGAGGACGCTTCGAACTTAAATGCTTCGATGGAAACAGCAAACCGGATGCTCTCCCATGAACAGGAACAGGTAAAAAAGACAACCGAGCTGTTCGGCAATATCAAGGATTCTGTCAATGGTGTGATCGAGGTTCAGCAGCAGATTGCCGCTGCCGTTGATACCTGTAACGAAACTGCTGATCAGATTCAGGGAGATATTTTAAGTGCCAAGGATGGCTACATCGGCGTATCCGAGACAGTCAACCAGTTATCCGGCGATATCACACGCAAGAATCAGTTGTACGAAAACATGATCAACCTCTTAGATCAGGTCGATCCGATCGTCGAGGAAGTCCAGAAAACACATATCAATATTTAACACCTGCAAAAAAGTGGCAGAGATTTTATATCTCTGCCACTTTTTTTGCGGTTATTTCCACCAGTTCTTCCAGCTCTTCCAGCACAAATATCTGTAACTGTGGAATCACCCCCGGCTCTGCGACCGCAACGCTCTGCAATAACTGAGTCTTTGTCCGTTCCATCGCTTCCGGTGCATGGTCCCAGTCGATTTCCGTGATCTGCCAGATGCGTTCCCATTCTTCCGCAGGAAACTCCAGATTTGGGAACGTTACATTATATTTATTTGCAAAATATGAATTCATACGGTCATAATCGCCATAATACCATTTCTTAGAGAAAAACTCCTTGCGGTCATACATCCGCTGCTGCTCCAGCACTTCCACATAAGCAACTGCATCATATAACACCTCTGGTTGCTTTTGTGCATTGTAAAACCTGAAATGTCTGTCCCAGTACAGATCCAGGAAATTATAATCAAGCAAAAGATGTGCATAATACCCCCGCACATACGGCTCCTGTAATGCAGTACCATATTTCTGTAAAAACCAGTCCAGATCCGGTCTGCGCACCAGCTTATCATAGGTTGCATCATTCCAGAAATGTGTGTAATGCTTATCTTTGCACATATCTGCGATCATATTTCCAAGACAAAATGCATTTTGCTCCTGTGCGTTCATTTCCGGCAACAGCTCCAGTGCGCGTTTGGCACAGGATAAATGGATTACATAGCTTGGCATATCCGAACCTCCGACAACAGATCATCATCCAGAAATACATTTCTGATATTCGGCATCGGCAGAATCTTTGTCTCCACCGGAGCTACCACTTCTTTCCGCTCCACTGCTTGCTTTGTCTGTACCGGCATGCGCTTGTCCGTCACGAACTGCAGCTTCTGTTCCTTCACTGCCTTCATGCTGTAAAAAAGCAATCCCTCCATCACATCAGCAATCCGCTCTGCCGTTGTAACCGAGCGCATCAGCTTCTCCTCTGTCGTCGTAAATTCCCGCTTGTAATCAATACATCGGATATAAATATCAGAGATATCGCCCAGTCTCCGGTGCTCAAAGATATCCTGAAACTGTCCGAGCGTCTCCATCCGTACATTTGCGGTTCCGTTCACTTCAGCGGATAAAACCTCTCCCATCGCAACTGCATACACATAGGTCGACGTGGACACCCGCAGATTCTGTAAAAATGCATACACCGCGAGGGAAATCCCCCACATCTTCGATGGGAACAAAATCCCCACACTGTCTGCATCCAGTCTCTCTCCATGATATTCCGTGTATTTCATCACCTTACAATTCGGCAGATTCTGTACCATCTGCTCAGTCATCGCCTGCCGGCAGTCCATCTTCCATGCATGCCCTGCAGACACATCGACATAATCAGACACGTAAAAAATATAATTCCGTGTCTCTTCCATCTCATTTTTCCATTCCATACCCCTCATTTGTATCCTCCCACTACTCTCCCGAAGCTTTTTTCTGTACAAGTGATTCGTACAGCGTGTGAAAAGCAAAGCTTCGATATTCTTCCATCGTCATCCCGGTCTGATTCGCAATCTCTTTTTTCTTCTGTGCGGAGATCTGGATGATTCCGCTTAAGGATGACCAGAGATACAAAACCGTCGGCTTTGTATCGAGTGTTTCCTGTAACACATTTGTGTTCTTTCCCTTCTGGACGAGCGCTTCCATCAATCCATATAAGTCCTGCAGGATCTCCGGCAGAATCACCGTGCCCTGCTTCCGGCTGTTGGTTGCTTTCTCCTCGAACATCAAAGAAGCATAATACTTCGGATACCGTTCACAGAAAGAAACCAGCCGTTCACACAGCTTATAATAGCTGTCCTCAAAAGAGGTATCTCCCTCGATATCAACTGTCATCTCACCGATCAAAATGTCGAGATAATCAACCACTATGGAATTATAGATGTCTTCCTTACTCCGGAAATATACATAAATCGTCGACTTGCTGTAATCTGCCTGCAGCGCGATATCGTCCATCGTCGTAGCCTGAACGCCCTTCGTCTCAAATAACTCCCTCGCCGCCGTCAAAATGTTGTCGCGATTAAACTGTTCCAGCGCAAGCTTCTTGCGTGCTCCCATATACTCTCCCGCCAAATACAACTATTGTTGACATTATACAACGCGAAGTACATTTTTTCAACCATAAGTTTTATTATTCTACTCTTATTTCTATTATCATACTTTTTATATGTATACCATACTTCTAGTTCGATTTATAAAAATCCAGATTCTGACGCATCTGAATCAGTATTTTTTTCTCCAGCCGGCTGACCTGCACCTGACTGATGCCAAGCACTTTCGCAACCTCCGTCTGTGTCTTATCCTCGAAAAACCGCAGCCGTATCAATTCCTGTTCCATCTCCCCCAGCTTTTCCATTGCCTGTCCGACCAAGATCCGGTTCATGATATTTTCTGCTGCTACTTCCGACTGTGCTTCATCCACCAGCCGCTCCACCAGACTGACCTGTGTCCCATCCTTGCCACAAATTGTCTGCTGGATGGATTCCACCTCCCGGTTCGCCTCTGTCGCCATCACGATATCCTCGACGCAAAGCCCCGTATAGTCTGCCAGCTCATCCAACGTTGCCTCTCTTCCATATTTATGTAGCAATGCCTCCTTCGCTTTGCTGATCTGATAGCCATTTTGTTTTAAGATACGTGACACCTTGATCGCACCATTATCCCGCAGAAACCGCTTGATCTCCCCGGCAATCAATGGAACTGCATAGGTGGAAAACTGTACGCCATAGCGGCTCTCAAACCGGTCGCATGCCTTGAGCAGTCCGATACAGCCAATCTGATACAATTCCTCGAGATCATAACCACGATTGACAAATCGCCGCGCAATGCTCCACACCAGCCCGGTATTATCTGAAACTATTTTTTCCTTTGCAGCCTTGCTCCCCATCTGTGCCTGTTGAAATAGTTCCCATTCATTCATTTATTCATAATGTGGTGCCGGTGCACCGATCTCCTTCCACATTTTTACCACGGTACCTTCGCCTGCGGCGGATTCAACCTCCAGCCGATCCATAAATGCCTCCATAAAGGAAAACCCCATACCAGATCGTTCCTCTTCCGGTTTTGTTGTGAAAAGTGGCTCCATCGCCTGTTTGACATCCGCGATGCCTATTCCTTTGTCCCGCACTTCTATGTACACCGAACGATCTTCCACGACTGTACGAATCCAGATTTTCCCCGCACCTTTCTCATAGCCATGAATGATTGCATTTGTGACCGCCTCGGAAACTGCCGTTTTAATATCCGACACTTCTTCGAGCGTTGGGTTCGTCGACGTGATAAATGATGCCACGATCACACGGGCAAAGCTCTCATTTTTCGCCACACTGTCAAATTCCACATTCATTTCGTTTGCACTATTCATAATATCCTCCCTTTACCATCTCCTTTTTTATCGCATCCAGGGAATCCATCTTCTTTAAGATGCGATAGATTCCTGACATCAACAAAATGCGATCGATCGTTTCATTGACATGCACCGCATATACACATCCTCCCTTGTCATGCACCATCCGAAACCGTCCGGTAATCAGCCCGATGCCGGAACTGTCCATGAACTGCGTCTTCGAGAAATCAAAGATCAGGTACCGGATCTCCTCCTCATCAAACACATGTGCCGTCTTTCGCTTGAGCATATCTGCCGCATAGTGATCAAGCTCCTCCGGCAGATAATAAATCAGCACACCATTTGCTACTTCATACACCATAAATTGCCTCCTATATCCAAATATCCAGAAAAAATGCAAAAGAAAAAAGAAAGTGAAATAATTTCACTTTCTTTCGTAATTTCGAATAATCACCGATTACTCTTTGTCTATCATATTTTGTAAGTCTGTATCAGACATGCCTGACACAACATTGGAATAATCAGGAAGATTGGCTTCTCCCTGCGCCGCTCCATTTTGCAGTGTATCAATCTGCTTTGTCAGATTATCCACCTCCGCACTCAGGCTGTTGATGGTGGAGTTTTTTCCAGCAAGCTCCTCACTGTATGTCTTAATCAACTGTTCATTTTCTACCCGCAGCTTCTTTTTCTGTCCAGGCAGAATGAAAAAGCTGAAAAGCAGGACGCCAAACACCAGTCCAAGCAACATATACAACCCAGAATATTTTGCAAGGCTGACCTGTCCAAACTGTCCGGTTCGCACAACGCTTGTATCTTTCTTTGCCTTGATCTCCTGAAACAGATTCTTCTTCTCGATCTTCTTCGGTGCTCTGCCATCCTCGGTCACAACGATCTCCTCAAGGTAATCGTCGTCTAAGAGTCCATCATTATCCACGTTCTGTTTACGCATCTCAATGATGTTTTCCTCGGTATCTCCCATCTCCCGCAGATAATGCACCGCAAGAGAATTCGCCTTATCGATCTTTAAGACACGACGCAGAGTCACTCTTGCCTTCTCGTAGTTATCTGTCCCGATATACAAAAGGGCAAGCAGCAAATATCCCTTCACAAAATGTGGATTGTCCGAGAGTGCACTTTTGAGCTGCAAGATTGAAAGATCATAATCTTCGCTGTGCGCATACTGGATTGCCATGTTGAACTTCCGCGCAAGCTGATCGACACTCTCCAACCGGGCTGGATCTTTTTTCAGTTCTTTTAAGTATTTTGTCGCAAGGTTATTTTCCTGTTGATAGTTGATGCTCATAACCCATTCGCTCATCGCCTGCACGGCCTCACCCATCTCATAATAGATGAGCCCCAGCAGATTGCGCGCCGGCACATTCCGCTTGTTATACCGCAGTGCCTGCAGCAGAGATTCAATCGCGCCGGACAGATCTCTCGCCGATGCACGGTCATACCCAATATTGTAATAATAATTGGATGTATTCTGTGCTTTTTTAAGCATCGACAACGGAAGATAACATTCCGAACAATATCCATTTTTCCGAACCTGTGCACCGCAATGGGGACACAGCACCGGTCGCATTGTTGTTGCCATCTTATCTTCTCCTTGCCCGCACGGATACTGCATTATCCAATATGCTGCCTGTATTTCTCAAGTCCTGTGTCATCTGCAATACAATATCACTGATATCCTTCAAATCATTGCTGTAAATGGCTTCCTCTGCCTGATTCACTTCCGGAATCGGCGAGAAACGCTTCAATTCTTCTTCAAAATTTATCATACGGTTTCCTCCCATATGTCTTTTATCTTTCCTATCAGGTACAGAGAGCCAACGCAAAACAGCATACCGCCACGTGCTTCTACGGCTGCATACGCCTCCGCAAAACAGCTTCGGATGTCGTTGTCTGCATAGACATGTACATTGCGTTCCGTCTTCTTCGCGCAATCGCGGAACAGTGCCGCAATATACTCTGCAGAGATTGCACGGTCAGAATCAAGCGACGTCACATAGACGGCTTCCACATCCAAATTCTGCATCAGACATGCAATCATCGGTTCATAGTCCTTATCTCCGGCGACTGCAAACAGAAGTGTTTTGTCCCGGTCTGCATATCCGGCATTCACGCTCTCAGTAAATCGCTCGATGGCACTCTCGTTGTGTGCCCCATCAATCACGATGTTTTCGTTAAGCTTCTCCATACGTCCCGGCCAGAAAAACGCATCGAGCGCAAGCTGTATTTTCTCCTGTGCGATTTGCCTGCCTAACAACACCATCCCCGCTATGATAGCGGTCACGGCATTGTCTACCTGATAGGTAGCCACACTATCAAGCCGCAAACCATTGTAACTATAATAGCCATTGTTCATTGAAAAATCAATGGTTTTATCTGTAATTTCTTCGATAATATACTCCACATTTGCGACATTTATTGCTTCCGCTGCAAGTGCCTCCGCCTGTGTTTTGATCACGGTATCTGCCTCAATACTGCCAGTGTTGTACACAACAGGGACGCCCGTCTTGATAATGCCTGCCTTCTCTCCTGCGATCTCCTCGATCGTGGTTCCTAAGTATTTGGTATGATCCAGCCCGATCTCTGTAATGATTGTCAGCACGGGTGCAAGCACATTCGTCGCATCCAGTCTTCCGCCAAGTCCGGTCTCATAAATCACAAAGTCCAGCTCCAGCTTGGAGAAATAAACGGCGGCCATCGCAAACAGAAATTCAAAATATGAGAGATGCTGCAGGTTCTGCTGCACTGCCTGCTCACACGCCTGACGGACGATCTGATAGCATGCCACAAAATCCTCGTCCGAGATGCCCTCGATCCGTTCTGTGATGGAGATCAGATGCGGGGACGTAAAGGTCCGCACGCGGTATCCCTCCTCCGTGAGTATCGCCCGCAGGAACTGTACCGTAGAGCCTTTTCCATTTGTGCCTGCCACATGAATCGCCTTATGTGCAAGATACGGATTGCCGAGCAATGCCATAACCGCCTCTAAGTTCTCATTTCCTGATTTATTTCTGCCCTCTGTATGGGGGCCAAACAGTGGGATCTGGCTAATATAATCTTCTGCCTCTTTCAAACTGTTGTTCATAATCGATTACTTCCTTTTTGTTCCGCAATTTTCTAGCGGTTATCCACTTTCTCCGGATATAAATCATGATGTACCAGACGATCGTAAGCGACCTGCTCCCAATTCGTGCCCGGACGTCCGTAATTACAATATGGGTCGATGGAAATGCCACCACGCGGGGTAAATTTTCCCCAGACCTCAATATACTTCGGGTCCATCGCTTTGATCAGATCTTTCATGATCGTGTTTACACAGTCCTCATGGAAATCGCCATGATTCCGGAAGCTGAACAGATACAGCTTCAACGACTTGCTCTCCACCATGTGCACATCCGGCACATAGGAAATATAGATCGTCGCAAAATCCGGCTGTCCGGTGATCGGACAAAGACTTGTAAACTCCGGACAGTTGAATTTTACAAAATAATCATTGTCCGGATGCTTGTTGATAAATGTCTCCAGAATATCCGCAGAATAATCTGTCGGATATGCCACATGCTGGTTTCCCAGCAAAGAAATTCCTTTTTGTTCTTCCTCTGTTCTAGCCATTTTTATCACCTCATAATCGAATCATTTTATCTAAGTGGAAGGAATAGATCACCTGCTCCTTCACCTTTTTTCCTGTCAACCGTTCCAGCACCTCTGCATACGACGCAAGCTGTGCCCGGTATCTGCCAACCAGTGTCTCCTCATCTGCAGCATCCGTCTTATAATCCATGACAACCACGTCGTGATCCTCGTAAAAATACGCATCGATAATTCCCTGTACGACAAGCACATCCTGTTCCGCAACATTGTAAACCTCCGATGCTGGAATGCCCGCTGAAAATTGCCGTTCCTTATACAGATTACCCAGACGCGCAGCTTCTATCATACGGCATCCAAGCGTAGATTGCAACATCTTCCTGATTTTGGCTTCCCGGATTGCGGTAAGTTCCCACTCCTCGAAAATGCCTCTTGCAAGCAGTGCGTCCTTTTGCTGCGCGATATATGCATCCAGATCTCCGTCTGTATCTACCGATTCAAATGGCAGTAATTCCATAAATTTGTGGACGATCGTACCACGTTCCGCACCAGTAAGTGCGCCTGATGTCCCGGAAGACCGCGTCTTTTTCGGAAGCGCATTTCCCGTCTCCTGCTCTGCGGTATCTGGAAGTGCAAATTCCGTATTGATATCATACCCTTTGCCATCGTAGGCTTTCATCTTCTTGATATCCGAGATTGAAAGCTTCGCCCCCAGCGTCGTCATTGGCATATGTGGATATACATACGAAATACTCGCTTCATTTTTCGCATAGAACGCATCTTCCAAAGCCTGCTCCGCCATGCGCCGGATATCTTCTAACTGCAGCCGTTTGTGAAGCTCCATTGGCGTTATCGCTGTCAGGATTTCCTCCTGATTTAAGATTTCCATACGAATCTTCCCCTGCACCTCACAGGCATCCGCCAGACATTCATACCGAACCATACAGGCAAGCAGATGCTTCGCATAGCTGTCCGCATTTTTACGGACATTGTACGGGAGCAGCAACGGCTCCATATCTTCTACATAAGCGTATTTTGCAAGCAGGCGGTCTGCCCCGCGTATCGCTCCGGTGAGGATTAGCTTTTCCTTCGCACGTGTCATCGCCACGTAAAGAACCCGCAGATTCTCTGCCATCATCTCCGCATCCTCCAATGCCGCATAGATGCTCCGGATCGCGGTATTATGTTTATACCTTCCTTTTATGTGCATCGCCATTGCAGCCAGATAATAGTCCGGATGCACCTGCACATTATCCTTTAACTCCATCCGGTTAAACTGCCGTCCCATCCCTGCGACAAACACAACCGGATATTCAAGTCCCTTACTCTTGTGGATACTCATAATCCGCACAACATCTGCATCCTCGCTCAGCACACTTGCCTCGCCCTCATCCTTTTCCATCAGCTTCAGCTTATCGACATAGCGCAGGAAATGAAACAGTCCCTTATAATATCCATTTTCAAACTGCACAGCCTTCTGCAGCAGCACATCGACATTGGATTTGCGGATATCGCCTGCCGGCATCGCTGTCACATATTCATAATATCCCGTCTGCTCCAACAGCTCCCAGATCAGATCCGATACCGACAAATGCTGTTTTTTCTCTTTCAGATCTGCGATCAGAGCAAGCAGACGTCTGACTTTTCCGCCAAGCTCTGTCTCCACCTGATCCTCTGCATAATACTCACAGATATCGTACAGACACAGTTTTTCCGATACAGCATTCCGCACCGAAGCACACATCTGCGCAAGTTCTGACTCCTTCAAGCCGCCGATCGGCGATAACAGCACTGCCGAGAGAGGAATATCCTGCCGACTGTTGTCAACCACAGAAAGCATCGCCATGATAACCTGTATCTCGACCGCCCGAAAATATCCCTTGGACTTTTCGAGATACACCGGAATCCCCTGCGCCGTCAGTGCATTGTAGATCACATCGCCATAGTCCTTCAGGCTTCTTGCCAGTATCACAATATCCTTATACCGAACCGGGCGATAACATTCTTCTTCCTCATCATAGACCTGCATGCCGGTATCCGGATTCATCAGCGACCGAATCCGGTTCGCGATCATATAGCCCTCCACCGTATCTTTCTCCGGAGATCCATACTGGAGAAGCTGCTCCACGCTCAAGTCCCCGGTATCATCTACATCGGCAAACAACAGCTCCACATCCTCCGCAACGCGGGCGCCCTCCGGCGGCTCCGGGAACTGTTTGCCCGGCACAAGTGCCTGTTTTTCATCGTACGCAATACCACCCAGATCGCTTCCCATCAGCTGATAGAAGAAATAATTGATTGCATAAAGCACAACCGCACGGGAACGGAAATTATGATTCAGCTCGATCTTAATATCGGTTCCTTCCGCCTGATACCGGTTGTATTTTTTGACAAATATCTCCGGGCGTGCCATACGGAAACGATAGATACTCTGTTTCACATCACCCACCATGAACATATTATGCACGTCACGCGATTTGCCTGATACTGCAGTCAGAATATCCTCCTGCAGATAGTTACTGTCCTGATACTCGTCAATATAGATTTCCTCATACCGGTTTGCGATCGTCTTTCCAATCTCTGTCGGCACTGCCGTTCCATCCTCGTCATAACCGGCACACACAAGCTGATATGCCATATGCGAGATATCTGAAAACTCCAGCATCTTCCGTTTCTGCTTCTCCTCCATAAACCGTGTCATGAATTCCTCTGTCAGGGAAAGTAACGGAAGCAGATATGTTTTTAACAGTTGCATATCTTCTAAGATCTGTGCTTCCGACTGCTTAAAGCTGTCAAGCTTTTTACTGTCAAATTCATCCTTATATTCCTTGCGGAGCGTCTTACAGGCTTCCTGTAATTCTTTGTCTCCGGTAAACTTCTTTCTCGAAAGCGTCGCCCATTTACTCTCGATTGCCCCCTTCATCGCAGCATAACTGTCCGCCTGCCCGATTGCCTGCAGCTTCTCGATATCCGATTCGATCTGCTCCCGGTACTGCTCCGGTCCATCCGGCTCCTCGCAGATCGCAAGGCACCGCTCTGCAAGCTGTACGGCTGCCGCCGCCTTTTTATGCAGGATATCAAGCATCGCCTGCATCCACGGTGCACGGTTTAAATCATCCGCCGTGTCGATCTGCAGCCCCTTTCTCGCTTCCTCCAAAAAACGCTCCGGTGCCGGAAAACTTGTGATCTGCCGGTAGATCTTGTCCAGCACATCCTTCAGATTGTCGTCCCGTTTTCCATCACAGAACACTTCCAGCAGCCGACCGAATTCCGTATCGCCCTGTTCCTGCAACTGCGCATACTTTTCCTCAAAAAGTTCTGTCATCACATCGTATTTCAGCATTTCCAGCATACCCGGATCCCCGATTCCAACCGCCGGGTCCAGATTCAGATAACTGAAATACTCCTTTACGATATTCAGACAGAAGCTGTCGATCGTTGTGATATCCGCACTCTGGATCAGCATGTTCTGCTTCGCAATATGCTCCGATTCCGGATACTGCTCCTGCGCTTCCTCCAGCTTCTTCAAAAGCTTCTCCTTCATCTGCGCCGCTGCCGCCTTGGTAAATGTCACAACCAGAAAAGACGTGATATCGACCGGATGCTCCGGATCAATCATCTTCTGGTAGATGCGTTCCACGAGCGTCGCCGTCTTACCGGAGCCTGCGGCTGCCGATACAAGGATTGTCTTATCTCTCTCTTTAATTACTTGTTCTTGTTTTTCTGTCCACGGCATACGCTACGCATCTCCTCCAATAACTGCTCCTTCTCCTTTGCGCTGTGCTTCGTATAATGATAACGGTTGTTTCCGTATTTTTCGTCAAACCTGCACACGTCCTTATATGCACAATAATCGCACGCGGTTTTGTTGGACTCCCGCATCGGATTTTTGTCGATCACGCCCGCCTTCATCTGCGTGGCAAGTGCAGATGCCTTGTATTCGGCATAGGCAAGCACCGTGTCAAATTCTTCCGCATCATCCCGCGTCAGCCCCTTATAGGTAAGCTGCTTCTCCCGCGCTTCCTCCGCCTCTGTCTCATTTTCCGCCTGCACATACGGGTCCTGCATATGATAATAATACATACTGTCCGTCAGGATCTTGTAGCGTTCCGTCTCTGCACGGTTTTTGTTCCACTCCTGATCGACCAGCTCGCGCATAACATCCGTATAGATGGCAAGCTGCAGCTCCA
>CAVKUW010000038.1:0-2501 GCA_963659815.1 Butyricicoccaceae bacterium | reverse complement strand
GATGAAGTAATAAGGTTTTCAGAGGTATAGGGGATTACTATACCTATTTCTGTTTTATTTCTTTACCCTTGTAGTGGGCTTATTTCCTATGTAAAAATGCGTAATTTATAGTTGTGATAATAAGATCGGAGCATGCCATATGGGAATGAATATTTTAGGCTTGAATGCGAGGGAAGCAACCCTGATAAAACCAAATACTGCGTCACAGACATACCGCATCAATCAGGCGAAGGTGAAAGCGGATATCCAAAGCGGGAAAGTGACGGGCGATTTGCTGCAATTATCGAATCAAAGTGCGGAGAAGATTGCCGGGCTGGCGACGTCTGGAGATGTGAGTAAGAGCAGCAATAACTATTCTTTGGAAGCATTTTTCAGGAAGGATATGCCGAAGATGACGAATGCGGATGGTTCGTACTCCATCGGAAATGTGACGTTTACCGAGGAAGAGCTGGTTAAAGCGAGAAATGTTATGCAGACGGCGGCAAAACAGATCAACGGGGATGCCGGTATAAAGTCAAATCTGGATTATAAGGATTATGCGATGATGGCACTGGCAGAGAAAGCAGTTGGAGATTATGCGAAGGAGCATTTCAACGAGGCGCAGCAACAGGTGATTGCAGATGCGATGAAAAGCTATAACGAGGGCTTGGAAGATCTGCAGCGCGATGTGATTCAGAATGGCTCGTATGGGGAAAATTCAAATACGAAGAGCGGAACTTATTATGGCATGAGTCCGGTGCTGAGTCAGACGCAGGCAGATGCCATGAATCGGTTGAAGGAAGAAATCAGCCGGGTATCGGGCAAGAAAGAATACACGAAATCTGTAGCGGGAGAGACGGCCGGTGTGGCAACGATTGCAACGAACAAGGAGTTGATCAATCAGATGAAATCATTGTTTTCCGAGGTTGATCTGACAGATACGAAACAGATGCAGGGCGCGATGGATAAGTACCATGAGCTGCTTCGTCCGGCATACAACGCATTTGGATTTGAGAAAAATGTAGATAAGAATATAAGCGATGATATTTCGGGATTTTTACAGAAGCTGCAGAAGATTCAGGCGAGTG
The DNA here is from genome assembly GCA_963659815.1 of Butyricicoccaceae bacterium. Taxonomy (GTDB): domain Bacteria; phylum Bacillota; class Clostridia; order Lachnospirales; family Lachnospiraceae; genus Coprococcus_C. Next base: position 1,434 of record CAVKUW010000038.1, on the reverse strand, counting down.
AGGCTGGCAGAGGTGTGAATTACACCGTGTAATGCAGGTGTGAGTGTGGGAAATGTGAGGTGAGACGATGTATACAGGAACGATTCAGAGTCAGGTCAGTCTGCAAATGCTGGATTTGAAATGGCAGAAAAAGAAACAGGATATCAACAGTAAGAAGGATACAGAGGGTATGACGCAGGATGAGATCCTGTTGGACAGTCTGGAACGACAGGCGCAGACGGAGCGGGAGCGTTCTGCGACCAGCGAGCTGTATACGAAGTTGAAAACCGGCGGAACGCTGACGGAAGAGGAAATCGCGTATCTGAAGGAGCATGATCCGGAAGCACTTGCGGAATATGAGAAAGCGCAGACGGAGAAGAAGGCATATGAAAATGCGCTGAAAAATTGCCGGACAAAGGAAGATGTACAGCGACTCAAATTGAATCGCATGGGAAGCTTTGCGGCACAGGCAAAGGAAATCGCAAGCAATCCATACATTCCAAAGGACAAGAAAGTAGTGCTTATGCAGCGGCTGAATAATGAGGTGTGCATGATTCGTGATGCACATCAGGCATTTGAGAAGAGCCGGGCATATGAGGAACTTCCAGAGGAACAGGAGCTGCGTAGAGAGGCAGCGGAAGAACAGGCGGATGAGACGAAGGCACGGATGGATGCGGAGGATACAGGTGTAGAAGGTCGAGAGGATGTAAAATCTGTAGATGATAATGAGATGGATGTGGAGCCGGCAGAAACAACTACGTCCGAACACACGAATACACAAGCATCTGCACAAGACAGAAATATAGAAACGAAACCGCAAACACATTCACAATCATTCACGGAGATATCCGAGGATATAGAGCGATTCCTGCGACGCAATCACAGTGGCAGGGGAAGCTTTACAGCACAGGCATAGGATATAGAAGAGGCAGGTATGAATGAATTTCATATCCGGAATTGGTTATTACACGAAGGGAGAGAAACAAATGGCAAATTTATATGGAGTATCTGCATATCAGCAGGCGAACAGCACGTGGAACAACACCCGCACGAATAACACGAAGACAGACCGGAAGAATGCGGAGAAAACGGACGCGCAGAAAACAGAGACAGACAGCGTGAAAACAACGACTTTCAACCCAGCGGATACGACAGGCTCGCTTGTTCCAACCACGAAGAGTGGATATGGTACGGTAATTGGAAATGTGGAGCTGTCTGACAAGGCGAAAGACTATTACAACAAACTGAAAGCCAAGTTTGGAAATATGGATTTTATACTTGTAAGCAAAGACATGAAATCGCAGGTGCAGGCAAATGCGGCGGCATATGGAAATGCGAGCAAGCAGGTCGTACTGATCGATGATGAGAAAATCGAGAAGATGGCAACGGATGAGTCTTTCCGGAGAAAATATGAGGGAATCATTGCGATGTCACAGGCGAAGCTGCAGGAGGCAA
>CAVKUW010000037.1:0-5208 GCA_963659815.1 Butyricicoccaceae bacterium | reverse complement strand
TGGAACGCGGAGAGGATGTGCAGAAAAGTATGATGTTTGATCTGACATACGAAAAGCAGATGGAGAATGCAAAACGGGAATGGTATAACGATGGAGTGGAAGAAGGTCGTGCAGAAGGATATTCATCTGGACTTACACAGGGATATACGAAAGGCAAGGTGCATTATTTAACTGCTTCGGTTGTAAAAAAGGTACAAAAGAACAAAAATCTTGAACAAATTGCAGATGAACTTGAAGAATCCATTGAAACAATCCAGCCAATTTACGATATCGTGAAGAAACATGCACCAGAATATGATATAGATGCAATTACGGCGGAAGTGCTGGAAACACGGGGAAATGAAAAAGCATAAATTTTTATGAGAGATTAAAAGCAGGATTGCTGATTGAAAGTCAACTGTCCTGCTTTACATATATAACAGGTTGTTGATTGGACGAAATTGTGTATGAGTAGAAAATTAGAATTTGAGGAGACGTTGAATGGTTAGAGAAGTTTATGAAAACGAGTTGAATAAGGTGCTAGAATTATATTTGCATTTGCACGAGGAAACAATTCCAGAAATGACAGAACATTTAAAAATGACTTGGCAGGCGATTATGCGAGATAAAAACCATCATATAATTGTCAAAGAACTAAATGGGAAAATAGTTTCTTCTTGTGTTTGTGTAATTATTCCCAATTTGACAAGGAACATAAGACCATATTCGTTTATTGAAAATGTGGTTACACATTCAGATTATCGTGGAAAAGGATATGCAACTGAGTGCTTAAATTATGCAAAACAAATAGCAGAGAATACAAATTGTTATAAAATGATGCTGCTTACAGGTTCAAAGAAAAAAGAAACATTGAACTTTTATGGTAATGCAGGGTATAACAGCACAGATAAAACAGCGTTTATTCAATGGCTTGAATAATACAAAATTCCGGGGTATGACGATAAAAGATGAAAATTATAGAAATTACAGAAAATAAAAAACAATATCTTGATTTGCTCTTATTGGCAGATGAGCAGGAAAATATGATAGACCGCTATCTTAATAAAGGCAGAATGTATGTGCTAGATGATAATGGGATTAAGTGTGAGTGCGTCGTTACCGATGAAGGAAATGGAGTGCTTGAAATTAAGAACATTGCAACTGCTCCAGAATATCAAGGGAAAGGATATGCAAAAACCTTGATTGATTTTATTGTTGAGAAATACGGGGAGCAATATGACATTCTGCAGGTAGGAACAGGCGATAGCCCACTTACAATACCATTTTATGAAAAATGTGGTTTTGTCCGTTCGCATATCATCCCCAATTTTTTTACAGATAACTATGACCATCCAATATACGAAGATGGAGTACAATTGGTGGATATGGTATATTTGCAAAGACAGCTATAACGAAAAATAGGAAAAACTATGGATATTATCAATGATGGGAAAAATTATTGAAATATACAATAAATCCCCAATAGTAGATAAATGCATAGGCGAGCCTGACATTGGAAGCTCCCCTTATTTCCCTTGTGTGAAATCCGCAAGAGAGATAAGGGGATTTTTTATTAAACGTTTTCTACGAACCATTTCCGGAATGCAATATATTGCATTCCGGAAAACTTTGTGTTACACTATTTCGCGGAGGTGAATATCATGCCTATTCCATCAAACTATAAAGCTGAAAAACAACCATCAGCAAAAGAACGAGCATTCCATCAAATTCAAGAATGGATTATAGACGGAACGCTTAAACCCGGAGAAAAAATCAATGATGTGGAATTAGCGAATGCAATCAGCATCAGTCGTACACCTGTACGAGAAGCACTTCAAATGCTTAACCAGCAAGGGTTTATTTCAATGAAACCCGGTGTTGCAACTTATGTAAATGAATCGAATCCGGACGATCTTAGCAAACTATTACCACCGCTTGCAGTACTCCAGTCTCTGGCGGCTGAAATAGCTGCAACAAATTCAGACGAAAATATGATAGTGGAATTAAATCAGCTAAATGTTGAGTTTGAAGAAGCACTGCAAAACAAAGACTACTATACAGCATTAAAGCGAGATGAAGCATTCCATAAAATTATCGTAGACAAATGCGATAACCCATATTTGACAAATATGACAGAAATGCTTCAGGCTCATGTTAGAAAGCTCTTTTTTCAAAAGGCTATTATTTTGACAATGGATTCAGTCACTGAACATAGTACACTACTGAATGCATTAAAAAATAAGGATTCAAAAAAAGCTGCAGAAATTGCACGGGAAAATTGGATGCGACCAATTGAGGAATATTTGAAAATAAGAAATTAAGTGGCACAGAAAGGATAAAAAAATGGATGTTAAAGATGAAAAATGCGTTATCGTAGTAGACGAGGGAATGGAGCTTGGTGTTATTGCAAATGTAACCGCAATACTTTCTATTTCACTGGGGAAATTACGCCCTGATATTTCCGGAAATGATATTGTTGATGCCGAAAATCATACACATTATGGTTTGATTCAGGTACCTGTACCAGTATTAAAAGCATCGGCAGACAAAGTAGCAGAAATTCGTAATAAACTGTTTGGGGAAGGATTTGAAGATATTTCCTGCATTGATTTTACGAATGTTGCACAACAGAGTGAATTATATCGACTATACTGACACCATGCAGCATTCAACTCAGGACGATCTGTCGTATCTTGGAATTGCCATGGTTGGTAATAAGAAAAAAGTAAATAAACTTACTGGTAGTCTTGGGTTACTCAGATAATAAGGGGCGGTGGTAGCTATGGACACCACCTATGTTGCCGCTGGCTTATGCGGAATTTATCTTTATTATCTTTTGGAAAATATTGCACTAATCTTTACGTTCGCATCTAACGTTTTTTGTACCTTTGTAAAATAATATATTCATGTTCGGTAATCACTAATCAAATTTGTTCGATGATTATTTGCAAGTATGTACATTTTTGTAGACAAATCCCAGTTTCCCGAATAGGTCAATTGTTGTATTTCCCCTGCGGGGAGCTTACATAGCTCTCTTTCGTGATTGCAAACCGTGTGATATACTTATCTTATTATGAAAATGGCGCACGGAAAGAAAATGCAATGTAACGATTCTTCCCGGAGTAACGATTGGAAATAATGTGGTTGTTTCTGCAGGTGCAGTGGTCACGAAAGATGTTCCGGATAATTGTCTTGTGGGCGGTGTTCCTGCCCGAAAAATAAAAGATATTGAGAATGATATTTCTTAAATAGGGAAAAGCTATGGATATTATTTTAAGAAAGAATGAAGCAGAAATTAATGAAAGTGTGACAAAAGGACTCTTGATCGTTTTCGCCTGCGTATTTTTGACTGTATTGTTGTGCTGGATGGGGATATTTGATATTCGATTCAACATGACAATTATAATGCTTGGCGTATCGGTGGTGACCTTGATCGTTCCGTCGATTTTGATTTTGAAGTTTCACGTATACCATAGAATCATGAAATATTACATAGTAATAGCATTGGCAGTTATGACAGGGACAGTTTATGTCCTGTTTACGTTTCAGGCAATCCTTGTATTTGTTGTACCGTCTATAATTGCCGCGTTCTATCTGGATCGGAAATTGTTATATTTTTCAGGAATATTAACAGTGCTTATTCTATTTATTTCGCACTGGATTACCGGTATTTATATGTTTATCCCTTGGTTGGAGCCTTTTTTGAGCATGTCGGATATCATGCGGTATGGAGCATTGCCAAGGTGCCTGCAATATTGCGGCTGCTTCTTCCTGATCTTATTTATGATGGAAAGATATAAAAAAATATTGGTACAATTTGGAACGGATGATAATTCTGAAGCGGTACATGCGGCAGAAGATAAAGAGAAAAAAGAATTTGAAGCAATGCTGGGAGTATTGACAGAACGGGAAAGATCCGTATTTCTGCTCATGATAGGCGGTTACACAAATATGCAGATCGCAGATCAACTGTGTTTATCCAATGGAACAGTTAAAAATTATATATCTGTTATCTACGAAAAGCTTGGCACGAAGGAGAGAAATGCATTGATCCTGAAATACAGCAGGTTTTCACAAGAAAATGACTAAAGTCACATAGAAAAATGACCAGAGTAACTTCCGTTTTTATAAGCAATTTTATACATTGAAGAAAAAATGGAGGTTCTCTATATGAAGAAAAGGTATGTAAGACGCGTATTGGCTGTGATCGGTGTATTGGTGCTGATCGCTATTGTGAATTTTATCCCTACATTATCTCTCAAGACCAATCAGATGTTCCGGTTGGATGGGAAATGGGTAGATGTATATTATGAAACAGAAGCAGAAGCTGCAAAAGATGTATACGAATATGCAGAGCGGGAAACAGCAGCGATTGCAGAGAGATTCGGCTTTGCGGAAGCACCGGATGTAAATGTATACATATATGATCATCAGGCAACCATGCAAATGAAAAAGTATGGATTGATTGCACCGTTATTAGGCTTGGATTGGTATATCGGTGACAATATTGGCACAGATGTAATTTTGACATCGCCTGCGAATCCGGGAAAGGTACATACCTATGACAATAATAAATATGCGGTATTACATGAAATTGTGCATGCGTATGTGAGCGTGTTAAATGAGGATGTCGATTTGTGGTTGACGGAGGGTTGTGCTCTGTATTTGACGAATGGAGAGCCATTCTACAAAGAGTATATAGAGCAAATGGGAATCCCTGCATATAAAGAAACATGTTCTAATAATCCGTTGACATTTTCAAATTGTGGCGGGTATACATATGCACATACTTATATTGAGTACATGGAATTAACCTATGGTTGGAACTCTGTTTTGAAAATCATACAGAGCGGGGATTACGAAGCGGTTTTCGGAAAATCAAAGCGGGATATATACGATGAATGGGTAGTGTATATTACTGGATATTATCAATGATGGAGTCGACAATTTAGAGAGAACTTAGAAATGATTCGATTTTGTCCAAAGGATGAGATACAAAATACAATATAAGAATAAATAAAGACGATTGGTCTTATGATAAGACTGGTCGTCTTTATTTTTTCGGAGTTTGATATGAATTATGGAAATTAAAACTTAGTGGAAAAGTGCAGTAAGTTTTAATTAAAATATTGATTGTAAATAATAAGGATAGTATAATAAAATGATGTTGGGGTCAAAACCATAAGTAACTTTGCCCCTATTTCTATAGTACCTTGAAAAATTCATATT
>CAVKUW010000036.1:0-2399 GCA_963659815.1 Butyricicoccaceae bacterium | reverse complement strand
TCTTCGCCCAGCCAAGCCAGCCGTAAGACTGTGCATGCACACGGTAATATACATCGTACTTACCCTTATCTGCACCGGTCAGCTGAATCTTGATCGCTTCGAGACGCTTTGCTTCTCCGGTTGTTCCATTCATCTCACCATTTGCAGACCAAGGCAACCAGCCATAAGTCTGGCAATGTGTAGCATACTGAATCCCAAGGTTCTTATTTCCACTCACGGAAATCTCGATACCTTCGAGACGCTTTGCCTTTCCGGATGTTCCACTCATCACACCATTCGTTACCGGATTCTGCCATCCAAAGGACTGGACGTGGGTGCGGTAGGAAGTAGTAATATCCGCTACAACTTCTGGCTTGGTATCTTCATCAGAGTTTTCATTCTTCTTAGATACGTCTATGAACTCATACCCGTTTTCTTTTGCATATGTCTCTGCATAAGAACCCGGTGTGCCATAGATTGTTTTCAAACTCCTACAACCTTCAAACGCGTCTTCTATAATATTAGTTACGCTAGATGGAATCGTAATGCTCTTCAATCCACTACATCCTTCAAATGCATGCCAATAAATATCTGTCATCCCGTCCGGCAACTCGATACTTGTCAAACTGCTACAGTCTGCAAACACTCCCTCTCCGATTGCTTTTTCTCCTGCTGGTATCTTTATACTGGTCAAACTACTACAACCATAAAATGCAACCCATCCGATTTCTGTTACGCCTACCGGTATCTCTATACTGGTCAAACTTTTACATCCATAAAATGAATATCCATCTATTCTTGTTACTCCTACCGGTATCGTCGAATTTTTACATCCTCGAATAAGTGTATTGGTTGCTGTTTCTATGATTGCATTACAGTTTCCATTACTGTTATATGTCTTATTTCCCGAGTTAACTACTATTTTTTCCAATCCACCACAATTATTAAATGCGCCTGATTCAATTTTGGTCACCGATGCTGGTATCTCTATATTAATCAATCTACTGCAATTACTAAATGCACCTGATCCAATTTCTGTCACCGACGCGGGTATCTCTATATTAGTCAATCCACTGCAATTACTAAATGCGCCTGATCCAATTTTTATCACATCTGTTGGTATTCTTGTATTTTTGCATCCCAAAATAAGCGTATTCGTTGCCGTCTCTATGATTGCATTACAATCCCCATTACTGTTATATGTCTTATTTCCCGGATCAACAACTATTTTTTCCAACCCACTACATTGATAAAATGCACTAGGTCCAATGCTAGTCACTTCTGCCGGCAATTCTATGCCTGTCAGTCTACTGCATCCCCAAAAGCTCCTTGTCCTACACGCGTTACACCTGCCGGTATTTCTACGTTAACCAGATTGGTATTAAACATAAACGCCCCATCTGCAACCTCTGTACATTTCGTGGGAATTGTAACATTTCCAGCATTACCTACATATTTTACGAGTTTTGTTCCTTCCCATACGAATCCATTTTCATCTGTTACTCGATCAGACACATCTTCCTGCCCTTCATTCAGCATTTCTGCGTCCGTTCCTGTAGCAATTCTGTTTTCTCCGTCAGTTATTTCATCAACCACCACCTCATCTGGTTCTGCCGCCGACACCGTCCCTGCCGGAACGTTTACCAGCAAGCTTACGCCCATGCATGCCGCTAGCGCAAAGCTTGCAAATCTTTTTGTTCTTCTCATACGTTTCCTCCTCTTTCTTACGTGTGTTCATACTTTTTTCAACTTTCCTGTGAAAAGTTTCCATTCACAAGCAAAGTATCCATTCATCCCTCCGGTAGAAGTTTTCTATAGAAAAGCACACGAAAAAAAGCCTCGCATCTCTGCCCGACTACATTCATGTTTTCTATATAGTTGTATTGCTTCTGTGAGTTCTCCGAACTGGAAATGAATTTACGAGATTCGAAATTCTCTATCTCTGCTTCAACAATTCTCCTGCTGAGCAGTACCCCCCGATGAACAAATGTTCTATTTTGAGGTTAGGCAACATGCAGGATACCGCATTTACACGTATTTCTTTGTTACCATTTATACGATACATTCCCTGCACTCCTTCTTGAAAATTCCAAATTCTTAATTATTTTACTGCCATATATACATACGCGCAATAGGTGAATAATAATTTACCCATTTACAAACACACAACAATTATGATAGTATGCACTTGTTGATAACACGCAACTTGATGTTGTGTCGGTGTCAGATTTCATCTGATAATCGGTGATATAGCTCTTATATCACGAAAAATCCCAATTATTTTATTATGTATTGCTTGTTGTATTTGATTTATGTGGTAAAATATCTTTAACTATAACCTTTGTACTCTCAGGTTCTTTCTATCTTTCCTCCACCACACATCAAATGCACGGCAGAAAAGGAGGAATTACATATGGGAA
>CAVKUW010000035.1:0-3241 GCA_963659815.1 Butyricicoccaceae bacterium | reverse complement strand
ATCATATACTGCTCCATTGAAGTATATTTTACATCACCAACTGTAAAATCGGACAGATACCAATTACTTAAGTAGCCATTTTCTTCATCCGGATTGTGAAATGTTATTACTTTCATACCTTTATTCCTCTCTTTCCTGTTTTTGATTATAGCCACATAGCTATCGATTGTCATGCTTCTTTTTGAATATTCGGATTGACAACTTTTATTTTTTGTTATATCCTCAATGCATAAGAAATGGGTTTTTTACCGGGTAGGGCTTACGCCTGACAGGACTTGCTCGTTTCTTTTTTGTATAAATCATTTGGCATTTTTCATATGTTAGATAAAATACTTATACAGGTAATCGCCAGTTTGTCCTCCGGTGTCCTTCGGGCCCGGGGGCTTTTATATTTTATGAGAAGTACTATATCAAATCATCCCTGTTATCCTAGTTGCTCATATTGTATTCATCATTTTCCATTATATCCACCGCCCTTCCAATTGTCACTCTACCTGAGGTTGTATTTTCCCACACCTCAACATTCCCCCTTGCATTTCCCCGTTTCCTGTGCTATAAAGTAAACAGTGTTCACCAAAAGGAGTACAATTATGCGCGAGAGCACAAAAACGACCAGAGCGACAATTTTACAAAGTGCGAAAGAGATTTTCTTAGAATACGGCTATCAGGAAGCGTCCATGCGAAAGATTGCTGCACGGGCTGGCATTACCCCCGGCGCGATATACAAGCATTTTTCAGGGAAGGAAGAAATGTTCGGCGAGATATTCGCGGAGAGCGGAAATAAACTGATGGCACTGAGTGTATCCATGCTGGATATTGACTTTTCGGCGATGTCCGACGAGCAGCTTATGCAGGTATTCTATTCCCGCATATCCATCCGGACTTTCGAGCTGTTGGAGGATGATATGCAGCTCTTCCACATGTTGTTAAGGAACGATTCCGGCACCTATATCCGGAACTTCCGCAAAGTTTATATCGCGCGATGCAACGAATTCGCAACGCGCTTTTATCATGAATTATACGTGCGTGGACTTGCGAAAAATCAGCTATCCGAGAAAACATGTTACATGCTGTCGTTGTCTGAGTTCTCGATGATCTGCGAGATGATCGCCGATGATACCTGCAAGGACGGCTTCACTCAGGAAATGAAGCAGGCATTTTTAGAGGCGATGGATGTACTGATGCACGGCATTGAAGCGGCACTTGGATTACAAGGAGGAACCTATGGAAAAGATAAAAATTGAACCCGGAACCGTACAGGAGACACTCTTAATTCCGCTCTACGGAAGAAAACAGGCGATGGATAAATACCCTGACATCTTCATGGATCACGATTGTCAGGAGATTTTCTCCCACGTCGACTTTCAGGTATCAGACCAGATGCGCGGCAAGATTGGAAAGATCGGTTCGATCATGGGTGCCACACGGCAATTTGATATGGCAAGCGTATGCCGCACATACTTAAAAGACCATCCGAAAGCCTGCGTCGTAAACCTTGGATGCGGACTCGATACAACATTCCGGCAGGTCGATAACGGACAGGCGCGTGCCTATAATCTGGATTTCCCGGATGCGATTGCCGCCCGCAATGAACTGCTTGGAGACCGCGAACGCGAGACGAACATCGCCTGTGATCTGAATGATCTTTCGTGGTTTGAGCAGATTGATTTCCGCCCGGAAGATGGCATTGTATTTTTTGCGTCCGGTGTATTTTATTATTTCAAGACTGACGATGTGAAGCGACTTTTTTCAGCGATGGCAGAACGTTTCCCGGGTGGGAAGCTCGTCTTCGACGCAACAAAGAAAAAGGGATTAAAGAGCATGTTGAAGGTATGGCTCAAAGGCTTCGAGATGAAAGACATCGGTGTCTATTTCAGCGTTGACGATGTAGCTGTGTTGAAGGGCTGGAGCAGTCATATTGCCTCCGCACAGAGCAACGGGTATCTGGAAGGCTACCGCCCGCTTGATAAGCGTTTCGGTTTCATAACGAACATGGTGTTCCGGCATCTGGACAAGTCCAAGATGTGCCAGGTCATTGAGATAGATTTTGCCAAGAAAGGATGATTTAGTTGAAGTACGGATTCTCACAGAAATTATTTGGATATTTTTATCACAGCTCCTGCATGAAGCAGGCAAAAAGACAGCATTTGCAGATTGACAGCAAGGCGATCAAGCAGGAATACCGTGCCATCCTGACGCGTGCCAAAGATATCGGCAAATCCCGGCTGATGAGTTCCTACTGCATGGGCGCATATTTCATCGCGTTAAACCGGAACACATCCTTATCCCCGGAGGAATGTTATGCCCTGTACAAGAACGGACTCTCCGCCAATCAGTTGTTCCACAAGGTCATGGGAAATGCAGACAGCTATCTCGATGTGAAGAAGCTTCCAGCCCGGAAGCAATGGTCTGCCGACTCCCATAAACGGAAATACGAAAACGACTGGGTCGTTGACATCTTAGAGGGCGGCGCAGATGATGATTTCGAGCTTGGCTACGATTATCATACGTGCGGCATCTGCAGTCTGTGCCGGGATGAGGGCTGTTTCGAACTTGCCAAATATCTCTGCCGCATGGACTATGTACTTGCCGACATGATGCACATGCGCTTAGTCCGGACACAGACGATCGCAGAAGGTGCAACCTACTGTGACTTCCGTTACAGCCGGATTGATTCGACGCCGGGAAAGAATTCTTAACAATCGCCCTCCCGCTTCATGATTGCCCGCCGCTTGCGATCCACTTCGATCCATTCATCGAGCGTGAGCGGGACATAATCCGAGAACATACAGAAACAGTTGATCATCTGGCAGGGAATGGAAACCATTTCTTCCTCGCCAGATTTTCCAAGCACCGGGCGCGTAGATGCACGCGTCTGGCGCTGAAATTCATCGATCAGGTACTCGTCATATGTATCATGCACATGTCCATACAACATGTACGTCTTCGGTTCTCCCTTCGCATTCCGGCGATATTGCCCATTGTAGCACATAACCGGATAATGGCACAGAATCACCTTGCGGTTGTTATCATTGATTTCTCTATAATGTGTGATCCATTCAAAATGCGATGGATCAAATTGTTTATTCGCAATAAAATGGTCATGATTTCCGATGATCAGATACTTCTTTCCATTCAACCGTTCGAGAATAGCATTTGCAACTTCTCCCTTTTTTGAAATACAGAAATCTCCCAGGATCACAACCTCATCGCGTTTACGCACACGTGAATTCCACTGTGC
>CAVKUW010000034.1:3476-13486 GCA_963659815.1 Butyricicoccaceae bacterium | reverse complement strand
AATATGAATTTTTCAAGGTACTATAGAAATAGGGGCAAAGTTACTTATGGTTTTGCCCCCAACATCATAAAATTGTGTGGTGAACACGTAAGAAGAGTACCCATGACAGGGTGGTAGCCTCCCGGGCTTATACCAGTTTACTGGATTACATAGGAAGGGAGGTGCGTTAGTATGACAGCTTTCGAAATTATCTCGGTAATTATAGGTATATTGAGCCTGCTCATAGCCTTTGGAAGTTTGATTGTAGCGTTTCTTGCCTTTCTCGATAAGAGAAACAAGAAGAAATAAAAATGCCTCTCCTGTCTGCCAACAGAAGAGGCGTGGTCTTAAGACCAAATAACCAATTCGGGAGCATCCACTTTGGAGTGGGTGCTCTTCTTGTTATTACTATAACACTATTTTAGAAGAGATTCAATGATAAATACTATGAAAACAAAGATATAATCGAAAATGTATAGAAATGATTGAGACATCATGATAAAATTATTAACTAAAACTTCCCATACATAAAATGGGATTCGTACCTTGAAAATTCAATTTTTCAGCTAACAAAATAGCGATTTATGCCGCTATAGTCTTGGAATGAAGTGCATTTCGCAGATATTCCGGCAGTCTCAATGAGGTAAAACGCAACCAGTTTGTTTTGGTCGAATTAAGGAAACGGTAAAATGTATTCTTTGAGAAATCCTCCTTAAACGAACCGGAACGTTGCTGCATATACATGCTTCTTCCTACGAAGATATTGCCAAGCTTGTACTGCAGGATAGAAATAGCCGGAACACCTTTTTCTTTTGTTCCATTGCATTTTTTCAGAATTTTCCCAACATGATGTTTTGAAAAAAATTTTTGGATGCAATCAACTAAAGTAGTTTCTTCTGTGTAATTCTGTGGTATACTGGACATGGCATAAATCCTCCTTGGTTTGTTGGTTTTTCGTCAATTCCATTATACCAAACGGAACCGATTTATGCCTTTTTTATTGGCTGAATATTGAATTTTCAAGGTTCAACACACCTTATCGGTGTGGGAAGTTTGAGTTATTAAAAATGAGTATCAGATAAGCTACTACGATAAGAGACATGTTGAGTGACAAAGGCGGATGGAGGTTTACAATGAATAAACATATAGAAAAAGCAATGGAGCTTCGAAACGAAACTCCGATGGTAAGCAACTGTTCCCAGACGATTATGCGTTGTTATGCAGAGGATATGGGGATTTCAGAAGAAATGGCAGCCGGACTTGGCTGTAATTTCGGTGGCGGTATGAAATGCGGCGGCATCTGTGGCGCAATTACAGGTGGTTTGATGGTGCTTGGTGCCAAAGGCGTTGAGAATCCGGCGAAGGTAAATGAATTTCGTAGGAAGATTGCGGAGAATCATGACGGCATGGTGAACTGTGTGGATCTGCTTCGCGCAAATGCGGCGAAGGGTGGCAACAAGAAAGAACACTGCGATAAGATGATTCAGGAGGCAATCACGCTCATAGATGAAATGGTATAAAAATACATAGATGAAATGGTTCATACAACGACGAAATGGTGTAAAAATTCCTTGACGGATTCTGTTATGTAACATAGAATGAAATTAATACAAAGAAGAGGAAGAAATCAATGTTCTGGAAGATGACAACATTGCAATTGAAAAAAGGTTACATTTTCGCTCCTTATGGGGATAGTGCGCCTTTTTTCTGGAATAAAGTCTGATTCATCAGAACCATTCTATGTAAATCAAGGTACATTATCTCCTTAACGATCAAATATAAGTTAAGGAGATTTTTTATGTTTAAAATAAAAAACAAATATCGAAGTTGTACATGTCGTCCATCTTAGGCAATCTGTCATTGACGGGCGCGTGGGTCGCAATTCTTGCAGCGAGAGGATACAGTCTGGTCGAAATCGGAATTGCAGAAACGGTATTTCATATTTTCAGTCTGACGTTTGAGATACCATCGGGTGTTTTGGCGGATGTGTTTGGACGAAAGCAGATGCTGGTGGTGAGCAGTATTATGCGTGTGATCGGAAGCATCTGCATGATTAGCTCGAAGAATCTGACGATGGTGTGTGCGGCAATCGCATGTTTTGCAGTCAGCTATAATTTTTCTTCAGGATCTGGGGATGCGCTTGCGTATGATTCGTTAAAACTGGTTGGTGAAGAGGCACGGTATGAGCGTTATGCATCCAACCAGTTAATTCTGTATCGGCTTTGCAATGGTATTTCTACATTGTGTGCGGGCTTTGCACTTTTTGTCGGATATAAGATTGCGTATGCATCGGATGTTCTGGTGACTTGCATTCAGATTGGCGTGCTGTTGTCACTCCGTGAGATTCGTTTGGATCACACAGGCATGGAGCGGAAACAGGCTGTGTTGCAGTCTGTATGGAAGGAACTCAGGGTATGTTTTGTGGAGAGCCTGCGTTTTCTGAAAGAGGCGAAAAGGGCTGTGTTTCTGATGACATGTAATTCCTTTGTTGGTGCGGTAGATTACAGGAAATGTTTCCGTCTGAGCAGCGGGCAACGCTGATATCAATGGAATCTTTTACGTTTTCCATGATTATGATTGTGCTGTCGCCACTTGCAGGAATTGTATTTTCCGTGTGGTAAAAAGAATTGCCGTCGATTCCCGTTCTGAGTCGGCGGCAATGTATTGTGAAAATTCAGAAATGTAACATAGAAGAAAGAAATTAAATAGAAGCTGTTAATTCCGAAACTGCACGCGGCGAAGCTTGGGGAACAAGCAGAGCGGGATCCCGCATTTGACCTTGGAGAAAAGGGGCGAATATGCGGCAGTTTCGGCTTTTTTGATTTCGTGGGATGTGTGATTTTTAGTGCCGTTGAAATCTGCTAGCAGTATACAATATTTATTGCGGGAATGGGGGAATATTGCGTGAACTATCGAAATTCCTGACTGAACTTCATTTTTGAGATATTTATATGATAAAAAAGACAAATAAATATAAAATGGAAAAATAAAAATACCACCTTCACGGTGGCATTTTTTATGTCCAAAACATGTTATTCTATATCTGGTAAGTTATGAATTCGGACAAAACGATTGCACGATCGCCATGAGTACAATCAATCCGAATACAACGAGGATGTCTAACACAACCACACCGAATATGCGTGTTGCTTTCTTCTTATGCTGGCATAAGGGCATGAGTCTTCGCACGTTGAGGTAGTCGAAGATCGAAGTCACGATGAAAAACATCATAATGAGCACAAATACACGCTCCACCCATAGTGCTGCACCGAAGGAATTCTTGACTTTCAGGGTTAAGCAAAACCATGTCAGAAATATATAGGTGAGCAAAGCAACCGCCATCTTCCAAGGAGTTTTGGAACGGAAACCGGGAGGGATATACTGTATATGTTTTTTCTCAGCCACCGATTTTAGTTGTGAACGTGGAAAATCTGTCTGATCTGGCAGTAATGCCTTTCGCAGATCACCGATGCTTTGATACCGTTCCGCCGGATTCATCTGCGTGCATTTGGCAATAATTGCATCGATATACGGATTCTGACAATGCGATACTTCCGCCATTTCCTTCAGAAGGATTCCTAAAGAATAGATATCCGTCTGCGGGGATGATTGTCCGAAACCATATTGTTCCGGCGCAGCATAGCCTTGAGTTCCAAGCAGGATTGTATCGGAATCTTTTGCCGCTGTATGGTATTTGGCAGCGTTGAAATCGAGCAGCACGGCTCGGTTATAACTGGTAATGATGACATTTGACGGTTTCACATCCCGGTGGATGATAGCCGGATTATGCTGATGTAACTGTTCGAGGATCGCGCACAGGTCAAGCATATATTGAAGCATATCATTCGGAGACATCTCTGCGTGGCTGATTTTATCCTGCAGGGAAGTCCCGGAGATATATTCTTCGATTACCGTGAGCTGTCCCGCTTCTTCGTAATAGTTTATGATCCGCGGCGTACCTGCGACAGGATTGCGGTACAGCTCAGCATAGACAGCGAGGTTATAGACATCAAGCATTTTTTTGATGGCAATCTTTTTTGTCTCATGGTGCTGAACCAGATATACGTGATGCGGTTCATTTATGATGGCGATTGGTTTATAATACGAAATAGCAAGACGCTGATCGAGATCCATATGCATATCCTTTCTATAGGGTAGGGTTACTGATTATATTTAGTCAATCAATTATCCGGGCTTTTTGATACAGCTTTGGTAATTGGTGGTCTGATGGATTCATTATAACAGATTGGAGAATGAAATGAAGGAGAAAAATACAAAAGAACTAAATGAGGTCTTAGGAAAGACACATCTTTCGGACTTCGAGAAATATTGTGCGGAGAATAAAGAAAGTGTAACGGATAATCCGGAAGCATTTTCTATCTATGTGAAGAACCTCTTACAGGAAAAGAAGCTCACCCAGCAGTATGTGTTCTTGCAGGCAGATATTCCGGAGCGGTATGGGTATAAGCTGCTGTCGGGCGAGAAGCATACGCGGCAGAGAGATGTGATTCTGCGGATCTGTTATGCAGCGAAATTCAGTCTGGAGGAGACACAGCGTGCACTCAGGAAATACGAGATGCCGGAATTATACGCAAAGGTTCCAAGAGATGCACTCCTGATGATCGCATTCAATGAACGACCGGGAAGCATCTTAGATGTAAATGATCTGCTCAATCAAAAAGGCTTGCAGCCGCTTCGCACAAGCGGTGTGCAGGATTAAAGGATAAATTTGCCACTGTTACGGGGGCAACGAAGCCGGATGCTTTATGGGATAATACTTGTGGGGATACAAGAGAAGAAAAGGAGGAAGAGGTTCATGAAAACTTGGAAATTAGTGTCCGGCATTTTATCCATGATCTTGTTCGGCATCGTAACATTTCAGTCATGTGCAGCAGGCGTTGCCAATTCACTCGAAGCAAATGGTGAGACGTCAGGTTCCGCAGGCGTATTGGTTGCAATCCTGATGCTTGCGGGTGGAATCGTATCGGTTGCGACGAGAAACGCTGAGAAAAAGGGCGGAAATATCGCTTTGATTGTTCTGTTCGGCTTGGCGGCACTGGTAGGGTTTACCGGTTTCGGAAGCTTCTCAGATCTTGCAATCTGGGCAGGTTGGTGCCTGATCAATGCGATACTTGCAGTCGTTGCGATCGTAACAAAGAAGTAATTACATAGAACATGCAGGAGAAATGGTGTTTGAAGGCATCCGCATTTGCGGGTGTCTTTTTATAGAAAGTATATTTTCAAATTCAGTGAAATATGTTACAGTTCCGTTAGAAAACACGAAAAGAGGAACCGATTATGACACGACAAACAGGTAGACCAGCTGATGAAACTGGCAGGCTGGAAAAGGAAATACGAACCTATGATTTTTTGGATGCGAACCATGTATGGTATGAGCGGATCGACCATGAAGCAGCGATGACAATGGAAGTCTGCGAGGAGATCGACAAGGCATTGGATGCGACGATCTGCAAGAATTTATTCCTGTGCAACCGGCAGGAGACAAACTTCTATCTGCTGATGTTACCGGGACATAAGAAGTTCAAGACGAAGGATATCTCGAAGCAGCTTGGCGTAGCCAGACTATCCTTTGCGAAGGATGCCTACATGGAAGAATACCTGGATATCACACCGGGTTCTGTGAGTGTACTGGGGCTGATGAATGATACGGATAATCATGTACAGCTTCTGATGGATAAGGATCTGGTGCAGGATGAATATGTGGGCTGTCATCCATGTATCAATACGAGCAGTCTGCGCCTGAAGATGGACGATCTGCTGCATGTGCTGCTTCCGGCGATGCACCACGCGCCGATTTTCGTGACAGTGGAGGATGAGGAAATCACAGAGAACGATTAATTAAGGGGATTTATCAATCTTGTGGAGGAGCTGATAACATAGAGACAACTTCGAGAGTCTTTTGCTTTTATACAAATTTAACATAGAATTAATGCAGAAAAGATAGATAGTAGCAATCAAAACATGTATCATCCATCCTATACATATACCGATGGAAGAACGAGATGCATAGACTGAAATAAGAACATATATAGCGCAAGAAAGGGATTCCGATTGTAAGGAATCCCTTTTTCTGTATAAATCAGAAAGGACACAACATATGCAGACGATGGATGTGATCAATCAATTAAATCGATTACATGAGAGATATAAGAGATATATACGGATGGGTATTGTGACGGCAGTTATTTTTGCGATGAAGGGATTCCTTATTTTTCCGCTATTTTGGATGCTCCATCTACACCAGCAGAATACGACAATTATAAATATTGTGTTATTAATAATTATTGGCTATTTCGTGAAGCAGTGTTTTACCTGCAAAAAACAATATGCGAGAATTTATAAAGAGAACTTTGTGACAGCAGTTATGAACGAGATGTTTTCCGATGTGCAGGTCGATTGGGAGCGTGGATTTAGCCAGAAGCAGGTCAGAGAGATGGAAGTCATTGATATGGGAGATGAGTTTAAGTCCGACATGCATCTTCAGGGATGCTATCAGGGGGTGCGGTTTGAACAATCCTATGTCACGGTCAAAAGCACAGATGGGGATGGCGATGTGCAAAGCAGTTTTTACGGCTATTGTTATAGTATAGACACACGGAAGATGGAGATTGCGCCTGTGAGTGTCGTCACAAAAGTATTCCGCCAGCCGTTCAAAGTTCCGTCCTATGAGAAGAATATGTATGAGATGGTGCAGATGGAGAGTGTGGAGTTTCAGAAATACTTTGATGTGCGCACGCTCGTCAATCGATCGATTGATGCTTTTTATGTGTTAAAACCACAGACGATGGAGCGGCTGCATGCCTTACAGCGGCGCAGAAAGGAAATTTCTGTGCGGTTTGCGGGCGATAAATTATACATCGCGTGCTTAGCCATGCAAAATGTGTTTGATGGGAATATCCGAAAACCGCTTGTCTATACAGACGAAATGAACAAGATACGGGATGAATTTCAGGATGTGAAAGAAATCGTTGAACTTGTTTCATAGATCGTCATTGCAGGTTATGTATAATTTTGTAAAATATATAGCTATTTTTGTAGATTCATGTTACACTCAATCTAACTTGACAGAGGGGGTGAATGCGTGGATACGATGCAGATTGTGAATCAGCTCGATGGTTTGCATAAGAAATACAGACAGGCGATGTATTTGTTCGCAGCTCCGTTTGTATTTCTGGTGATAGCCTATATAGGTGCACCGGGAATGGGGGCGATGGCGAGCACAGTGGTTGCGGTATTGATGTTTGCGGTACCCGCTGTAATCATTTACGCAACCGGCAGGATGTCAAAGATCAACAAGGAATATCAGATGCTCTACAAGAATGCATTTGTTGTTTCCATATTGAACAAGACATTCTCTGATGTTCAGGTGAACTGGGAGTGCGGATTTACGATACAGAATGTCGAGCAGATGGGACTCTTGAAGCTTGGAAATCGTTTTGATTCCGAAGATCTGATCCACGGATCCTATGAAGGCGTCTCCTTTGATCAGGCGGATGTCACGATCAAGAATGTGACGGGAAGCGGAAAGAACCGGCATACGACGACGTATTTCAAAGGACGGGTATTCGTTTTTGATTTGCAGAAATCCGATATACGTTCCGTAGGAATCCGGTCGAAGAATTTTCAGTATTATGGCAATCTGAATGGATTTCATCATGAGAATGTGAAGCTTGAGAGCGAAGCGTTCAACCGGGAGTTCAAGGTGCTGGCAACCTATCCGGTCGATGCATTTTATGTGCTTACTCCACAGACGATGGAATGTGTGACAGACCTGTACCGGCGTGCGGGAAATGTAGCCCTGCGGTATCTGGGTAACAAGCTATATGTGGCAGTCAATACGACAGGCAATGCATTTGATGGTGATATCAAGAAGCCATTCGTCTATGTGGATGAGATTAACAAGATCAAGGGCGACTGTGCCGTGATCATAGACATCATAAACCGATTACGGATTGGAGATGCACAGTAGCATTTTTATAATCTAACAATATAATTTCTATGAAAAAGAGAGGAGAGCAAATTATTATGGAAGCGATTATTACAGTGATTATTGTACTTTTGGTCTGTATCGTAATCTGGTACATATCAACATCGAATGGAATCAAGCGGTCACAGCTCAAGGTGGAGGAAGCAGAGTCCGGAATCGATGTGGCACTCACGAAGCGTTACGATGTACTTACGAAGATGCTCGATGTCGTAAAGGGATATCAGGCGCATGAGAAAGCAGTTCTGACTGAGCTT
The DNA here is from genome assembly GCA_963659815.1 of Butyricicoccaceae bacterium. GTDB lineage: Bacteria > Bacillota > Clostridia > Lachnospirales > Lachnospiraceae > Coprococcus_C. The sequence goes on along the minus strand of CAVKUW010000034.1, from coordinate 5,245 downwards.
GTCAAGCTTCGCAGCGGCATGACGATGGCAGAGAAAAATGTTGCTAACCAGAAGATGGAGCAGCTTACGAAGGATATCAACATTCTCGCTGAGAATTATCCGGAGTTAAAATCCAGCAACAATTTTGTGGAGCTGCAGAAGACAATCGCCGATGTGGAAGAGCATTTGCAGGCAGCCCGCAGATTGTACAATGCAAATGTTAACACCTACAATACAAAGCTGGTTGTGTTCCCAAGCAGCATCGTAGCTAACAACATGCATGCGGAGAAGAAACCATTCTTCGAGGCAGAGGAAGCAAAGCGTCAGGACGTGAAGATGAACTTCTAGGCAATCGGGATTCGGATTTCGGTCACGAACTTGTCCGGATCATTTGTCAGACCATTATCAATCAAAGTAACTTCTCTGGAGAACCCTGTGATCTCCAGAGAATTTTTGTTTATAAAGGAAAGTAATTTCTGATAATAAATAGGTGCTTCTGTGTGGCTGCCACGGAACCGGATGGATACACAACGCTGTGCCGGAAGCTCATCAATCTGACCATTGTAGGAATCTTCATTATCCAGAATCAGAAATGAAAGTTCATATTGACTGAAATTACCGGCTTCCATCTGCTCTTTGGATATTCCAACACCGACTTTCCCCAGAAATACAAGTGTTTCAGCCTGATTTTCCTGAAATTTCCGGATGGGATATTCCAGATCGAGATAGTTGTTGGGCTTCATGAGACTATGCATTTGAACGATCCGGCATGCTGGGGCTGTTTCGATTTTGATCTCGTCCAAAGTAGAAGCGGCAGCATCCTGCAGATGTTCAAGCCTGTGATCAATCTTTCTTGCAATCAGCTGTAGTTCTTTTTGTTTTTGCTCGATCATGCGTTTTTGCTCGACCAGCTTTTCTTCCATAATATCGGTGTCACGGTTCTGCAGGAAATCTGCAATCTCCGAGAGCGGCATATCCAGCATGCGCAGATATCCGATCGTATTCAGAACCTCAAACTGACGGATGCTATAATAGCGATAGCCAGTCTCCGTGTCGATATATTCCGGCTGGAGCAATCCTGCCTGTTCGTAGTGGCGCAGGGTTCCTGTGCTCAAATGAAACATATTCGCAACTTCACCGATCTTATATAATTCCTTTTCGCTCATATGAAACTCCCATAATTAATATGGCGGATGACTGCGAATCTATCCGTCATATATAAAGATTTATACCTGCCGTAATTTCCCGCGTTTCTTCATCCATATAAATGCGCCCACACAGATAATAACCGAAAGTATTGATCCGGCAGGGGCTGCAAGCCCCATCGGGAACAGGGTATCCGCGAAAAACTGTGAAGCGAGATATGAACCCGGTATACGCAGGCAGATGATTGCAATCATGTTGTGGATGAATCCGATGTAGGATTTGCCGTATGCACAGAAGTATCCGCTGAAGCAGAAATGGATACCGGCTAATGCGCAGTCGATGATGTAACCGCGCAGATACTGGGTGCCAAGCACAACAACCGCGGCATCCTTCGTGAAGATGCCGACGATACCGGCGGCGATCACTTCCACGATCAAAGCTACGAGTACGCCGTAAGTAAATGTAATCGTAATTGAATATTGCAGCGTCTTCGATGCACGGTCATGCTTGCCGGCGCCGATATTTTGTGCGGCAAGTGCAGAGACGGTTGCAAGCATCGAGGATGGCACGATGAAGAGTGCGCTGATCACCTTCTCGACGATACCGACGGCAGCGGCATCGTTTAAGCCACGGCTGTTTGCAAT
>CAVKUW010000034.1:0-2884 GCA_963659815.1 Butyricicoccaceae bacterium | reverse complement strand
GTCAGCATGTGCATGACCTGACTGCCATTTGCGACAGCGGTCGTACTTTCCGTTCCATTGAACTGCCCGATGATGAACAGATCCGCCATACCATATAATGTCTGTAAAAAATAAGAGAATAGATATGGAAGCGCAAAATATAAAATCGTCTTGAATACGCTTCCGGTTGTCAGATTTTTTTCCATAGTAAATAAAGCCTCCTGCGATGTCTTTCCCAAACCTGCCTCCTATATTAAACCTTACAATGGTTGTAAGGTCAATGCTTCTTATGCATAAAAATTGAAAAAAATAAACTTTTTATACAAAAAATGCATTGTATTGCAAAAAAAACTTGTCTTTCGTTGCATTTTTTGCCGTAGGATGCTATATTAAATCGTAAATGCGAAGAAAGGAAGTAAAATATTATGAAACTTAAGAAGTTAGTAGCAATTACATTGTCCGCAGTTATGTGCATGGCAGCACTGACAGGATGTGGTGGAAAGAGCGATTCTGCAAAGAAAACTGCCAAGGTTATCGAGGTAGATCTGACAGATGAGCAGTATGCATTCGGTGTAGATAAGGATCAGCCGGATTTATTAAAGGAAGTAAACCAGTTCGTTTCAGATATGAAGTCTGATGGAACATTTGATGAGATCTGCAACCGTTATTTTGGCGATGGTACTCCAGTACCTGTACAGTCTGCTGCTTATGACGAGAGCAAGGATCAGTTGGTTGTAGCAACAAACGCAGCATTCGAGCCATTTGAGTATATGGATGGTGAGAACTATGTTGGTATTGATATGGAGATCGCAAAGGCACTTGCTGATAAGCTTGGCAAGGAGCTTGTAATCCAGAACATGGATTTCGATGCCGTATGTCTCTCTGTTGGTCAGCACAAGTGTGACATTGCAATGGCAGGTCTTACAATCAAGCCAGACCGTGAGGAGTATGTAGCATTCTCTGATTCATATTACAGCGCATCACAGAAGCTTATCACATTGTCAACCGATACACAGTTTGACGACTGCAAGACAGCCGATGATGTAAACAAGATTCTTGAGGCAAAGGGCTCTGACGAGAAGATCGGTTTCCAGAATGGTACAACTGGTCAGTTCTACTGTGAAGGTGATGACGACTGGGGATTCCCAGGACTGAAGATGGAGTCTAAGGGTTACAAGAACGGTTCCCTTGCAGTACAGGATCTGCTGAACGGAAACATCAATTACGTAATTATCGATTCCGCTCCTGCTGAGAGCATTACATCATCTATCAATAAGATGCAGTAATTAAAGGAACGAAAGGATATTTCATGGGAGATATAGGAACTAAAATAGACAAATTCATAGAAATATTCATCAATAACCGTGGGTATGTAAAAGTATTAGAGGGCTTGAAGAATACGCTGGTAATTGCGATCATCGGTCTGATCATCGGTGTTGCGATTGGTACATTGATCGCGACGGTGCGTGTAATTCCGAAATATAAGCGGCTGCCGCGTGTCTTAGATGCCATCTGCCGGTTTTACGTCGGATTGTTCCGTGGAACTCCTATGGTTGTACAGTTGTTGGTATTTTATTATGTATTACTGCCTTTGATGGATGCACATATGACAGGTGTACAGGTATCAATTATGGTATTTGGCTTGAACAGTGGTGCATACATTTCCGAGATCATGCGAAGCGGTATCCTCTCCGTAGATCCGGGACAGATGGAAGGTGGACGTGCGATGGGATTAAGCTTTGCGACAACCATGCGCAAGATCGTCATTCCACAGGCAGTCAAGAATATCCTGCCAACACTTGGAAATGAATTTATATCGTTGATCAAGGAAACTTCCGTAGTAAGCTTTGTCGGTGCCTCAGATCTGTATGTGGCATTCAACTACATCGGAAGCAACAGCTACGAGTTCATGATTCCATATCTGGTTATGGCGATCATCTACATCGTGCTTGTCCTGCTGATCAGCTTTGGAATTAAAATGATGGAAAGGAGCCTGAGAAAGAGTGATAGAAGTCATTGATCTTGAAAAACATTTTGGTGACAATGAAGTCTTAAAAGGCATCAACGTCACTGTGGACAAGGGCGACATTATGGTTGTCATCGGTCCTTCCGGCTCCGGTAAGAGTACATTTTTACGTTGCCTGAACTGTATGGAAGATCCAACAGGCGGACAGATCATCTTCAATGGTGTCGATATCGCAGATCCAAAGGTTGATATCAATATCCACCGCCGCCGTATGGGAATGGTGTTCCAGCATTTTAATCTGTACAATAACAAGACAGTTATCCAGAACATCATGCTTGCACCGGTCTATGTACAGTGTCAGGATCTTAAAAAAGCGAAACGCCACAACCGGTTCCTTCCACTTACAAACCTGTTCCGCAAGGAAAAACAGGAGAAGATCGAAATCACAACGACCAAGGCAAAGATCGTAGCGGAAGCGAGAGAAAAAGCAGAGGATCTGCTTACAAGAATCGGACTGTTGGATAAAGCAGACGTATATCCGTCTACACTTTCCGGTGGACAGAAGCAGCGTGTGGCAATCGTGCGTGCACTTGCAATGAACCCGGATGTGATCCTGTTCGATGAGCCAACCTCCGCACTTGATCCAGAGATGGTAGGTGAGGTATTGGATCTGATGAAGGCAGTTGCGAAGGAAGGCATGACGATGATCATCGTTACCCACGAGATGGGATTTGCAAAGGAAGTTGCAAACAAAGTCCTCTTTATCGACGATGGTCAGATCTTGGAGTCCGGTACACCGGAGGAGTTCTTTGGAAATCCAAAGAATCCGAGATTGAAGGAATTCCTGTCGAAGGTATTGTCGTAAGTGAATTTGAAATGTAAATAAAGAAGCATAGAAATGCACAGACATCAAAAAGTTAGATGCCTGTGCATTTTTTT
>CAVKUW010000033.1:0-8942 GCA_963659815.1 Butyricicoccaceae bacterium | reverse complement strand
GCATATTGCCGTAAAGGTGATTGCATTTGTACTCGTGCTGGCAGCGGTTGTATGGAAAGGCACAAATGTATATACACATTCTGGGATGGCTAAGGCATCCAATCAACAGAAGGTGGATGCCAGAGTGCAACAGGTATGTGATGAGATGCTGGCGGTGGATGAAACGCCAAAATGTATTGCAGCACTTAATTTAAGTTATGAGATACGTCAGTATTGCGGAGACATTGAATTAATGTACGGCAGAAATGTGGAAGGATATATCAATGTCATTGACGATCTGAGCCTTCGAATCGCGAATGAGATGCGTTCTGAGAATCCAAATTATGACTATATTTTTGCGCAGGCAATGGCGAAGAATTATGATTTTATTGTGCTCGAAGACTATAAAACGGTGCCGGAAGACCTTTTGAATCAATATGGATACCAGATCTATAAAAATGTAGCCGGATATAATCTGTATTACTGCGCGGATGTTGAACAACGGGATCTGGGTGGATGGATTGTAACACAGTATGGGCCGAATACAAGTGAAGTAAGTATGTGTTATACAATCGAGGATAAAAATAATAATCTGATCATCATTGATGGTGGATATGGCTGGTATGAACAAAAGCTGCGAGCAATCATCCGGGCGCATGATAATCATGTAACGGCTTGGATTGTGACAAGCCCGATTGATAGCAATGCACATGCATTTTGTGAAATTCTACAGGACAAGCAGGGGATTCAGATTGATCAGATCTACACGATGCATATCAGCGACGAGCAGTATGCAACTTATCTGAGGGATGCAAAAGAATGGCAGAACACGGATTTTGTGCAAATGTTCCGGGAAACTTTAGAAAAAGAAACGAATGTAAACTATGTAAAAGAAGATGATCAATTTGAAGCATTAGGGCTTAGTTTCAAGGTATTGCATGCATGGGATGATGAAACGGATGCAATTGGGGAATATCAAGAATACAACGGTTCTATTTGTTTTCGAATTCAGGCAAATCAAGAATCCATGTTATATTTATCAAAAATAACCCATCCATTAGAGGACCATATTATAGAGAAAAATTATGATAAACTAAATGCAGATTATGTGCAGGCAAATAATAATGGACGGTGGACACTGAGTGCGGAGTTTTATAACATGGTGTCTCCGAAATATGTATTCATGGATTGTAGTATGGAAACTGTGAATGCGGATGAGGAAGAAAAAGGGTGTGGGGGTGTATACAGATATGTAACTGGTATTTTACAGGTGCCAATTGGTATGTATGATACAACGCCGACTTGGATTATATTGAAATAAGGAATAAAATAAAATGCAGACAGATGTTTTGATATCTTTTATTATTCCGGCATACAATGCTGCGGATACAATTGAAAAAGCTGTGCAATCTTTGACAGATGTACCACGGACAGAAGTATTGATTGTAGAAAATGGATCTACGGATGAGACCAAGCAGGTTTTGCAGCGACTGAAAAAGAAATATAGTAACATAAAAATATTCACATCCGATAAAGGGGTGTCCAATGCAAGAAATCTGGGAATTCAGAATGCAACGGGCGAGTGGTTAGCATTTGTTGATGCCGATGATTATCTGGCAAGGTCAGGCGTTACAACGATGATGAGCGATGCGAGACATGGGGGATATGATATTTTCGCATATGGACATGTAGCTGGGCAAACGCAGAATTCGATTACTGATCGAAAGAGAGTGTTTGACGAGGAAAAACTTGATGAAGGTAGAGTACAGATGATTCAAAATCCTACGCGGTATATGCAGGTGTGGGCGAAATTGTTTCGAAGAGACATCATTGAGAAAAATCATATTCGATTTGATGCAGAGTTACCTTTTGCAGAAGACAGTGATTTTACCCTTCGGTATATGAAGCATATCGTGTCTATATGCTGGAAGCCAGAGATAGTGTACCATTATACATTAAATCCGCAGTCTGTTATGCGAGTGCAGACGGGAGAAAAAACAGAAAAATATATTCGCGCCATGGAGAAAACGGCAGAGGCGATACAGGATGAAAATGAGATCATAAAAAAAGCGTATGATAAATATGTAATGATGCATTTTAATATTATGATGGTGCGAGAGGTGTTTCAACAGCGAACGTATTCGTTCAGAGTAAAATGCAAAAAAATGAAGTCGGTTGCGAAAACGACAATTTTCAAAAATGCAATTGATGCAATTAGGGTTAAAGAATGTAAAAGTGCAAGAATGCTACCGGTGCTACTTATGAAAATGCAATTAAATTGGTTTGCCGGAATAATATATATGCTTCGTGTCAAACAGAATGAAGTGCATGAAAAAAGGGGAATAAACAGTATATGAACAACATTTTGATATTTGGAATGACAGAGAATCCCGGTGGAGTGGAAAGCTTTTTGATGAGCTACATTCGAAAGATAAATCGTGGTAATTTTAAATTTGATTTTTTGTGCAATTCACATGATAAAATTGCTTATGAAGACGAATTGATCTCTTATGGCTGTGAGATTTATCATATCACAGCAAGAAGTAAGGATTATAAAAAGTATAAAAGAGAGATGCAGCAATTTTTTAAAGAAAATGCCTCTCAGTATGATACTATATGGGTTAATGTATGTAGTCTGGCAAATATTGATTATCTAAAGTATGCAAAAAAATATGGAATAAAACGAAGAATTATTCACAGTCATAATTCTATGAACATGGATAGCAAACTTAGAGGATTGTTGCATGCATACAATAAGAGGCATATTGATAAATATGCAACAGATTTTTGGGCCTGTTCCAAAGAGGCTGGAGAATGGTTTTATTCAAAACAAATTATGCAAGGTGCAAATTATAAAGAAATAAAGAATGCAATTGATATATCGCAATACAAATATGATGAAGATATAAGAATAGCATACAGAAAGAAATATGGTGTTGAGGATAAATTTGTAATTGGTAACGTAGGAAGATTGCAATTCCAAAAGAATCAATTATTTTTATTGGATATTTTTGCTAGTGTATTGAAGAAAAAACCTGAAGCGATTCTATGGATGGTAGGACAGGGGGAAGATGAAGATAAGATACGGGAAAAGATACAAAAGTTAAATTTAGGAACAGCTGTAAAAATGTTGGGAGTCAGAAATGATGTGCCGAATTTATTACAAGCAATGGATGTATTTGTATTTCCATCTGTGTTTGAGGGACTTGGGATAGCGCTTTTGGAAGCACAGGCTACGGGACTTACTTGTATTGCTTCGAAAGATGTAATTCCTGAAGAAGTTAAGGTAACACCACAATTGCAATTTGTTTCGCTGGAAGAATCGGCAGAAGTATGGGCGGATAGAATTTTAAATGCGGAATACTGTGAAAAAAGAGACACGCTATTCCAATTAGCTATGAAAGCCGGATATGATATAAATACAGAGGTTGGACGATTAGAAACTTTATTAGGAGAGAAAAGGTAAAAAATGGATATTGATTTTGTTATTCCATGGGTGGATGGTAGTGATCTAGAATGGAGAAAGAGTAAAAATAAGTATAGTGGAAAAATTGATGAGCCAGTAGATATAACGGATGCGAGGTATCGGGATTGGGATATTTTAAAATATTGGTTTCGTGGTGTGGAGAAATATGCGCCATGGGTTCATAAAATATATTTTGTTACTTGTGGGCAGAAACCAGATTGGCTAAATGAAAATCACGATAAATTAGTGCTTGTTAATCATGAGGATTATATTCCCCATGAATATTTACCGACATTCAGTTCGCATACAATAGAATTGAATTTTCATAGAATAAAAAATCTTTCAGAGCATTTTGTCTATTTTAATGATGATGTGTTTATAACTTCAAAAGTAGAACCGGAAGATTTTTTTAAAAATGGTCTTCCGTGTGATATGGCAGTAGAAGATCCGATATCTCCAAATAAACAAGATGTTTTTATGCATGTTTTATTAAATAATATGATTTTATTAAACTCTAAATATGATAGGAAGGAAGTATTAAAAAAGCAAAGGAAGAAGTTTTATTTAGTAAAGGATAAAAAAGCACTAATGATGAATTGGAGCTTTTTGCTATGGCGTAGACATGATTTCTTCGGACTTGAATATTCTCATTTGTCATCTGCATACTTAAAGTCTACATATGAACAGGTTTGGAGAGAAAATGAGCAGATATTGGATCGGGTATGTAGAAATAAGTTTCGCAGTGCGGAGGATGTTAATCAGTATATATTTAAGAATGAGCAGTTAGTGACTGGGAGGTTTTCACCATACAATTGGAGAAAAAACGGCAAAGCGTTTCATATGAATGATGGGGATTCGGAAGATAACAATATTACAGACATGTGTCATGCAATAGAAAATGGAATATATAAGATGATATGTGTGAATGAATCACAAGTTGAGAATTATGAGGAAACAAAACAAAAGGTTGTTCATGCATTTGAAAAGATATTGCCATGTAAATCATTATTTGAGAAATAAGAGGTGCTCAATGGATTGGTATATATGTGAAAAAACAGAAGATGAATATTTGAACCGTACGGCGGGGATTAAAGCTCGTGAGGATTTAGATGTTATATTCAAGCAATGTGGGATGAAAATGATTAATCTTGTGGTTGGTGAAGATACGAGAACACGTGCCGGGGTTATAAGCAAAATAATGGGGCACATAGCTACAAAAAAATATTGGGAAGAAAAATTAGCCTGTGTACATGAAGGTGATACAATATATATTCAATTCCCGGTAAGAAATCACACAGTTTTTCTTGTATCGGTTTTAAAAAAACTCGTGCAGAAAAATATTCGCGTGGTATTGTTTATTCATGATTTAGAGTATATGCGCCATATAAAAAACAAATCAATACCATTTAAGAAGAAAAAAAGAATGGAATTAGAGGAAGTGTCTGTATTAAAGAATGCGACGAATATAGTTGTCCACAATCATCAAATGAAAAAACTAATGCACGAGGCATTGGGAATACCGTCAGAGAAGATGATTGAATTAGATATCTTTGACTATTTGATTGGTAAAGAAGGAGAAAAAATACAAGAACGTGGTAAGCGGAAGCAGGGATATTCCTGTATTATTGCAGGAAATCTGGACAAGCAGAAATCGGCGTATGTATATGAGCTTCCTAAAGATATTGCGTTTGATTTGTATGGCCCTAATTATACAGGACAAGCAGGAGGGAACATTTGCTATCATGGATCTTTTCCGCCAGCAGAGTTACCTTATGAATTAGAAGGAAACTTTGGGCTTGTGTGGGATGGAATATCCGTTGATACATGCGCAGGCGTTTATGGGGAATACCTAAAGGTGAATAACCCACATAAGACCTCCTTATATCTTGCAAGTGGAATTCCGGTCATCATATGGAAAGAAGCAGCTTTGGCTGAATTTGTCGAACAAGAGCGGGTTGGAATTACGATTTCTTCATTATATGAGATAAAAGATATTTTCGAAAAACTCACAGAAGATGAATATGCGGATATGTTACAACACGCGAAGCTTATATCAAAACGATTAACCAGTGGATTTTATACAAAACAAGCTATTGAAAAGGCAATGAAATAAAAGTGGAAGTATGAAAGAAATAGCTCGTAATGAGGGTAACAATCAATTAAATATCCGAAAAGCAGAAGTGTTATTTCTTCTTGCATTTTTTATTTATATGTCTGCAAACACCTTGGATTTGACTGCTATTGCATTTGGACAGGGTAATGACCGGTTATCGTTAATAAATATATTTACAAAAATGGCAAGATATGTGGCATATATTCTTTTGGCTTTCAAAGTAATATGTTCAAATATATATAATCGCAAATGGATAAAATTATTTTTAGACGTATCGTGTGTGATTGCTATAAGCTTTTTGGGCTCATTTAATAAAACCATAATTTTTTATTTGCTGATTTTTATCGCTGCATGTAATGTGGAGGAAAACTATATTATTAAAATATCGTGTGCAGTACAATCTGTTATATTGTTTGTATGCGTTATCGGATCGCGAATTGGAGTAATAAAAGATTATGTTAGGCAGGATGGAGGCCGAATACGCCATTTTCTTGGCTTTTCGTGGACAACAACGGGAGCAATTCTTTTTGTATTTATATTGTTGCAGTATATATATTTAAAAAAGGGCAAATTGTCAATTTGGGAGGATATTATAGCATTAGGAATTAGTTTGTATTTATACAAAATGACAAACTCCAGATTCGCTTTTTTGATTAGTATAATAACAATTATAATTTTTGCAATCTATCGGTTAAATGTAAACAATGGAAGATTTATACAGAAATTAAAAGGCGTATTTATTGCGTCCCCAGTGGTAGTTGCAATTTTTGCGATTTTGTTACATGCATTCTATAATCCGCAGAATACGATATATTTTCAATTAAATAAGTTGTTGTCAGGCAGATTGGCGCTTGGGCAAAACGCAATGTCAGAATATGGCATTTCTTTATTCGGAAAAGATATTGAGTGGATTGGATTTAACATGGAAGAGACATTAAAAGGGACGTATAACTATGTTGATTGTTCTTATGTAAAAATTTTGTTGGATCATGGAATATTATTTTTAGGTATTGTATTGCTTGCATATGCATATATGTTAAAAAAATCAATACAGAAAAAGCAGTATTATTATACATGGATATTGATGATAATTATGATCTTCTGTATAACGGAACCAAGACTTTTTGATATTACATTTAATCCTTTTATTGTGCTTACATTAGCAGGACAGAAATCAATTGTAGATAAAAATGTAAAAAGGGGGATGGGAGATGCAAGAGAGTACGCGGAAAAGTGAAAGTATAATGCTGATGAATGTAATATCTATGCTGTCAGTTGTGTATTTGCATTCAAATAATTGCTTTTGGACTTTTAGCACAGATAGATATTGGAAATCGGCGAATATAATTGAAGCGGGATTGTATTTTGCTGTTCCGTGTTTTTTTATGATAACAGGAGCAAACTTGCTTGATTATAGACAAAGATATGATACAAAAACGTTTTTAATCAAGCGAGCGAAAAAAACAGTTTTTCCATATATATTTTGGAGTTTTATAGGTATAGGATTTAACATATGTATGCATAATTTACAATGGAATAATGTGACCATTAAATATGTTATTACGGGATTAGTAAATGGCGGTTCTATAGTAACGACTTATTGGTTTTTTATGCCGTTATACGCGGCCTATCTAGCAATCCCTTTATTCTCAGCAGTGGAGAAGGAAAAACGAAAATCAGTATATGTATATATAAGCGTTGTAGGTTTTTTGTTGAATGTATTAATTCCTTTTGCGGCGAAGTTTACAGATTGGGTTCCTTATAATCCAGGATTTAGATTATTTGTAAATATGTCATATCTGTTTTATGTTGTGGTTGGTTGGCTCTTACATACACAAGAAATTAAAAGAAAAAATAGAATAGTCATATATGTTTTGGCTATTCTAGGGTTATTAACAAATATAATTGGAACCTATTTTTTTTCCATGCGTGATGGGACTGTAAATAAAACGTTTAATGGATACAATGATGTTCCATGTATTCTCTATGCGATCGGTGTTTTTGTGTTAATTAAACAAATTACTCCAAAGATAATGGATGTAAAGTGGATACGGGCAATAGTAGTATATTTAAACAAATATACTTTTGGCGTCTATCTTTTGCATTGGTCGGTATTAAAAGCGGTTATACGATTGACAAGAGTTAATGAGGTATCTTTAATATGGAGATTGCTTTCTCCGATAGGAATTGTTGCAGTCTGTGTTGCTATCATATGGGTAATTCGTAAAATTCCGGTATTGAAACATGTAGTTCCATGAAAGCAATCGAGAAGCTAAACAAAGTGGCATAGGAGGACAGAATAAATGAACCAACAAAATGACAGAGTAATTAAAGTAAAAAATGTGTTTGCATATATCCGAAAATATATAGCGCTTGTTATTGTATTGGCAATATGTGGAGCAGTGGGATTGGCAGGACTTTGCTATTTGAAGAATAAACGGGCAATTGATGCAGAACAGTCTCAGACTCCAGTGAAGCTGGAAGACATGTACGAGGAATTTTCGGAAGCAGAAAAAGCGGATATCTCATATGCATTGTATTCTTATGATCGCATGGCTGAGATGGAGCGATATTTGGATGAGTCGCTTTATATGCAGATTGAGCCATATCATATGCAACAAAGTGCATATCAGTTCCAAATAAAACTGGATGTGGCACTGGATACTGTAGAAGAACGGACAGAGGCTCAGAATCAGATTTTATCAGCATATATTGCGTATATTCGAAATGGTGGATTGGCTGATTCTGTGGCTGAATCGAAGGAGCTGAAAGGGGATTATACAGCTGCGCAGATTAAAGAGTTGTTGGATGTATCTTATGACTCCGCTATGCAAACAAACGGAGGATTATGCCTGTATGTATATGGGACAAATTTGGTTCCGGGATTGGACGAACTTGCAAAAGAGACTTTGATTCAATATGCCGGTGAACTAAAAAATGTGGAAAAACATACCCTTGTGATGACAGATATTCAGACTGCAGTCGTTCGTTCTGATACAATTTATAATGTGCAAAGGACGATATATACAGAACGTGTGAATACAAAGGATCGGTTGAAAAATGCGGTGGATGCACTATCTGGGAATACATTAACTTATTATAATGGCATTGTCGAGGACGAGAAAGAACAGGCGTTAAAAGAAGAAAAGCTGGAGGAGACGGGAACAACTGCAGATGCGGTGCCAGCGCCACATGTGTATAAGAAAAAACTCATAAAATATGGACTGGTAGGAGGTGTATTGGGCGCGGCAGGTTCCATTGTGATCCTGTTATTATGTTTTATGTATAGCAAAGTTATTGTTGCAGACACGGATTACACACTTACTATGGAGATGAAATTACTGGGAAACATATCAGAATCTGAAATGCAGGAGCAACTAGGAT
>CAVKUW010000032.1:0-5003 GCA_963659815.1 Butyricicoccaceae bacterium | reverse complement strand
AAAGCAAGACCGACGCGGAAATAATAAAGCCGAACGGACTCGTACCAGAGGCTTTATATTCGCCTTTTGAGGTTTTATACACCTCGATCCGCACGGTTTCCCCGCGGTATGTTTCAGTTGAGAATGTTCTCTTTACTGTATATTCTTTGCCGTCAACGGTGTATCGCAGAGTCGCCGCCCACTTTTCGCCCGTAATGTCACCGTCGTCGTCTTTTTCATATGTATGCTTTACTCTTGTGACCTCGGCATTTACGATTCGTTTGTCAGGTGAATTTACATATTCCATTCCGCCCGTCAAGCTTACGAAAATACCGTAAAGGCCAGCGAGTACAAGAACAATATCAAAGACAAGAAAAAAGATTTTATCCTCCCTTTTTGATTTTTGATTTTTGCTTTTCATAAAAGAACCTCCTATTCATTTTACACGCAAGTTGGTTTTACGATCCATTTCGCATTGTTGACTTTCAGACCGTATCCGCAAAATGAGCAGCAGTGCTTCTCGTCCGGGATAAAATTTGCTCCGCAGGACGGGCAGGCTTTCTCTGTAAAAAAGCTGCCGTCTGCTTTTCTTCTTTCGGGATACCGCGCCCTTTGCAGAGTGAGTGTTTTTTTGAATTTTTTCGTATACGGCTTTTTGCCATCGGGAAGATAGATCTCGCTTATATACACCTGAACCGTTATTTCGGTCGTATCCTCCGTATTGACGACTTTTTTCAAAATGACCGAATCGACGCTGTGATCCATCAGATCTGCAATGTCTGCTTTGTTGTACAGAGCCTCATTGATGCAGGAACGAAGGTAGTTTTCGGAATATCGGACGATCGCTCCGACAAGCGCTTCCTGCTTTCCTCTTCTCTTGACGGAAAAAGCGAATGTCGCTGCTAATATAAGAGCCGCTGCGCCCACACCTGCCGCCAAAGATACTTCTGTATCCTTGATAAGCCAAAGGCAAAGAAATACACAGACAAACAGGATCACCGACGATGTCAGCAGCTGCAGCGCTCTTTGCAGATTCGTCCCGATCTTCTCGTATATCTCAAAAGACTCGGTTTGCCAGTCGTAAAAATCACTTTGGAGCAGACCCCCGCAATACGGGCAAACTGTCTGCTGACTTTTCAGTTCCACCTCAGCGCCACAGGAAGGGCAGAGAATCTTCGCCCGGTCCGTGTAGTAGTTTTGTTTTTTTTCCGTGCGGTCCGAGTTGCGGACATGCCTTGACTGAAGGAACCGGACATAAGCGTTTTTGCGATAGATCTTATATATGGGCATGCTATCCCGTTCGGATACAAGGCGTTCCAAGATGCTGCAGCGCAAAACAGATTCGCGCCATTCTCTGCCGTCGTCACTCCATCTTTTGAAGTCATTTTTCGGCAGCGGGACAACGTCTGCCAGCCGGATATCCCGGCAGACCTGCCGCCGTTTGAGACAATCAAGCTGACGCTCAAGCTCGCGCCTGAATGTCATATCCATTCGCGCAGGCAGCAGATTTTTGTCTGCTTTGCCGAGCGGGAGCAGTATTTTCTCAAATTCCTCTTTCATATCACCGTGAAGTCCTGCTCCTTGAAGCGGAGTGTTGCGCTCGGCAAGCAGTCTTTTGAGCTTCGCTCTTTTCAGATTTTCCGGCAAAAGCCCAGACAAATCGAAATCCAGCAGCTTTTCGCCGATAAACCACGCACAGAGCACGGCGACCGCCGCTGCGATCCAAAAAGCCTCCGATAAGCTCATCAGAACACCTCCTTATTCATCGCTTCGGCGTTTTTTTCGTCCTGTCTCCTGTTTTCCCGTATCCTTGGTAAAGACGGCAGAAAACATTGCCACTGCTATAAATCCTCCGATAGGGATCGCTATGCAATAAAAGAGAAAATATATGGGGTTGCCCTCCGGAGTAAGCTTATACCGACCGTTGGATGTCCGATATACCTCGACAGTGACCTCGTCTCCCGCACACAGATCACGGTAGAAGGTTTTTGACCCCTTATAGGTCTTTCCGTCAACAACAAAGGAGAGCTTTGCCCAGTACTTATAATAGTCAGCGTCATCGTTGCTGGTGTCTTTGGCATATACAACGATAGCCGTGACCTCGCGAATATCATCAGAATTTTTGTACTCTCTGCTTGCTATTCTGCCGGAGACAACCCCGTAAATACCAGCCGCAAACAGGGCGACAGCCAACAGCAGCCCTGCCACCTCGTATATCTTATTCTTTATTCTATCTTTTTTTGTCGGATCTTTCATCAAAGTTTCCCCTCCGTTGGTGAACAGCGGTAAAAAGGCTCAAGCTTTCCCGATAATATCCCCGGCAGAAATCGGACCGTTATAGTCCACGATCTGCCATCCGCTCTTGCCTGCCCTGACTTTTCGGGACAGCTTTGCACGAAGCTCCGTTTCAAATCCGCTGCGTCCTGCTCCGCCATTGCGGCCGTAACCTCATCCAGCGAGAGCCATTTCTTCAGTTGTTTCCTTCCGCTACGCTGGAAGAGTAACTGCTGGAAGTATACAGTTCTTGACCGTCCTCAATTTTGAATGCGACTTGGAGGAAGTCTCCGTCGGCAGATTTCCACTTGTAGGTATGATTTCCATCGGTCCATGCGATGTCCGTTTCTTTCCCTGGAATACCGTCGCCGCCCAGTATCTCCCGTGTCTTTTCGTAAGACCGATTGGGATTGGTATCGTCCCTGAAGAACGCATAAATTCATTTTAAGGTCACACTCTCTATGATTGCTTTGACATCATCAGCCTCAGGATCCAGGGACAATCCCTCAACTGATTTAGGAAGGATGACGTTTATACAGTCATTTTCATTAATTGGGATGTAGATAAGATAGTACTCATACGGATTATCATCTGACTCGCCGTAGCTTATTGTTCCTTCCATTGCGATGCAGTCGGTGCCATTTACCGAATAATCAAATTCTTTGATGTCAGAGTAAATCCAAGAGGCTCCTTCCGACTCATCTTCAGCGGTTGTACCTTCATAGTAATAAATGTACATTGTCGGATTGCTATATGAATCCAATTCATTTTCACCATCCTTAATAAGTCCGATGGAATCGGTGCAGGCCGGCTGCTTGCCGTCCTCATCCGCATCTGCGGAGTAGTCCGGGATAGTCACAACGAAATAGTTGCCCGGAACATCCACGGTGAAATCGCCTACATCATAGACTTCGGCACTTATGCCGGCAGCTGAAGTGCTTTCGGTTGTTCCAGCTTTGCTGTCAGCGGTGCCGCTTTCCTTGCTTCCGCACGCAGTAAAGCTAAGTGTGAGAGCTGTTGCTGTGATAAATACGAGAATGAACGATTTTAAATTTTTCATACTAACTCCTTGTGTTTTTAAACTTTGATTTATAGTAACTGACACTTGTGCGATTACCTTAAGAAATATCCCTTCAATTGTTATCTGCTTTTCCTGCTGTTCAGCCGTTTACTGCGCCGCCGCAGTATTCGCAGCAGCCGCTGGCATCCGGTGTGGTGGTTGCGCCACAGTAGGGGCAGGTGACCGCCGCTTTGGGGGCAGCTGCCTGCTCGATCTTTTCACGCACATCCTTGCGAACCTGCGTCAGCGCCTGCTTGATTTCTTCACCGAGCTTCTTGCAGTTGCGGTACTCGACATTGGTTTCCGGGTTGCAGCTTGCCGTCATGCCAGGATGCGTCGGTGCCGGCGTGATGCTCACAGAACCGGAATTGACCTGAAACCGTATTTCATCAAAATAGGGGTTATTGACAAAGATGGTGATATAGAAGTCATAAGAATATTCATAGCGTGGCGGATTGTAGCTGACCTCCTTGCCGTCCTTATCCTTGCGCTTAATCTCCGAACGGCTCTCGTCAATATCGAGATTACATCCGGTCACATCCGTGAAATCCAGAACATCCGGGTTTGCTTCCGCCAGATCCCGCGCCCGCGTTATCATGAATTTTCCCGCGTCCTCGTCAAGCAGTACCCTGGTGTTCGTGCCGAGGGTCCGTGTGGTGTGAAATGCCGCTACCTTCTCGCGGTTTTCCTCCCGGTAGGCAAGCTGTGCCTTAATCTCCTCGACCGTGCTGTTTCGGCGGTCGGAGAACCACGGCGAGAGTTTCCCCGCGCAGTTTTTGCAGAGATTTCCGTTTTCCAGCTTGCGGTTACCGAGCAAGCCGATCTTTTCGCCGCAAATGTCACAGTATTTTTTTTCAAATAGTCCCATATGTATTGTGCTCCTTTTTGGTTGTTTTCTGCGTTATGCCGTGTATTTTGCATCGTCTGCCTTGGAGTTAAGAACTGCTCCGTAGATATACAAAGCCGGGACAGCGACGCCGGTCAGGACGCTCGTGATATCGAACTCACCGCCGTTGGTCAGATTCAGAACAATGCTTAAAATGCTGAACGCCGCTACAACAGCGCCCCAGGCAATGAGTTTTCCGGCCTTTTCACTGCGCTTGCTGTGCTTGACCCCCTTGATGCCCGCAATCAGCTGGCAGATGCCGCCGATCAGCGTCAGAAACAGCACCGCCCAATATGAAAAGGTCAGACCGGAGGCTGCGCCAAGTCCCGCCGCCAGCGCACCGAGTCCGCCGACAAGAATGCCGGCAATAATGGAAAACACCGCCGCAATAATCATCAAAATACCCGTAACCTTCAAAAACTTATGTCCCTTCATGATAGATCCTCCTTATTCTCTCGTTTCTTGTTTGGTTTTTTATTTCTCCGCAGAGCGCCATGAGCCGCATTCTGGACAAGACGCAACGCTGCCGTTTGGTGTACCGTAGCGCCTGCACGCCTGCATGCCTAGTCACTCTGGTTCCTACTCTGCGGCGTCATACGCCTCCTGTGCAGGGTCCAACACCTGAGTCTCCAGCGTCTCTGCATTGCTACCGTCGAGTGTTACGATTTTTTCGTCACCGCCGTCACGCCAGACAATGTTGATCCTGCTGTCGGTTTCACCCGAAGCATCAGAAGCTGGACTGCGGTATCCCGGCAGCTCCGTCGCTGCGAGCGTATGCTGCAGATCAAACCATTGCACCCATGT
>CAVKUW010000031.1:0-21775 GCA_963659815.1 Butyricicoccaceae bacterium | reverse complement strand
GCGGACAAACGGTTTTCAAGACCGCCTCGTTATGACCACTTCGATACCTCTCCATATTTTAATTTTTTTCAATTAAAAATCGCTGTTTGTATCAGCGACTTTGTTATCTTATCAAAAAGTCCTATACTTGTCAACAGATTTTTTAAAATTTTTTCAAAGTTTTTTCGACAAAGATTTCTGCGATTGCCAGATCCTCCGGTGTGGTGATTTTGATGTTTTCATACGCACCTTCTACCACCTTGCAGCACACCCCTGCATATTGTTCTACAAGCATCGTATCGTCCGTTATATTGTGGATGTCTCCATTTCTTTTTGCCTCGTACATTGTCTCATAAGCCCGACGAAGCAATGGTACCTGAAATGTCTGCGGTGTCTGAATCTGGTATACAAATTTTCGTTCCGGCGTCTCTACCCCATAATGATCTGCATCCACAATCTTGATCGTATCCTTTGCAGGAACGCCGACCGTACAGGCTCCACATTTTCTTGCACACGCAATTGAAGCCGATATCATTTCTGCTGTCACGAACGGACGCGCACCATCATGGATCAACACAATGTCGTTTTCTCCCTCTGCTCCAATCACAGATAATCCCTGATAAACGGAATCATAGCGTTCTTTTCCGCCGATACAGATATCCTGAACCTTTGCAAACTGATACCGTTCCACCAGTTCTTTCTGGCAATGTTCTACAAATTCTTCCTTTGTCACAAGCACTATCGAATCCACTTCGGGATGCTCATCAAAAGCCCGCAACGAATAATACAGCACTTCATGCCCTGCGACTTCCAAAAATTGCTTTGCCTTTTCACTTTTCATACGGCTGCCAACGCCTGCCGCAAGTACGATTGCTGTTATCATTATCTGCGTTCCCCAATCTTTAAGTTCGGTATTGCATTCAGATCCAGTCCATCACGGATGCCCGCCATATAATTATGATAGCCCGCCACACCAATCATCGCTGCATTATCTGTACAAAAGATTGGCGATGGATAGTAAAACTGCAAGCCCTGTTCAGATGCCACACGCTGCATATTCTCCCGAAGGGAGCTGTTGGATGCCACGCCTCCGGCTAACGCCAGCTTCTTACAGCCATACGCTTTTGCCGCGCGCACCGAATTGTCGGTCAGCACATCCACAACCGCCTGCTGAAACGAAGCAGCCACATCTGCCCGGTTGATCTCCTGATGTTTCATCTCACAGCCGTTCAGGTAATTCAGCACTGCGGATTTCAAGCCACTGAAAGAAAAATCATACGGTGCATCTTCCATAAATGCACGCGGGAAATGAATTGCCTCTTTATTGCCCTCTTTGGCAAGCTTGTCAATCTTTGGTCCGCCCGGATATCCAAGTCCGATTGCACGTGCGACCTTGTCAAATGCCTCGCCCGCCGCATCGTCTCTTGTCCGTCCTACAATCTCAAACGTCGTATAGTCCTTCACATAGACCAGATGGGAATGTCCACCGGAAGCTACCATACACATAAATGGAGGTTCCAGATCCGGATGCTCAATATAGTTCGCCGCAATGTGTCCCTCGATATGATGCACACCAACCAGCGGTTTCTTCTTTGCATAAGCAACCGCCTTTGCCGCACTCACACCAACCAGAAGTGCACCTACCAGTCCTGGCCCATACGTCACTGCCACGGCATCGATATCGTCCCATGTCACATGTGCTTCCTCAATTGCCGCACGAATCACCTGATTGACTTTCTCCACATGCTTCCGCGATGCAATCTCCGGCACTACGCCGCCATACAGCTTGTGGAGTTCAATCTGTGAATAGATAATATTTGATTTTACTTCTCTTCCATCGACAACAATCGCTGCTGCCGTCTCATCACAGGATGATTCAATTGAAAGTATCGTTGTACTCATAATGTTTCCTCTTTGTTTTTTATTATTCCGTCGTCTCCGCCTGCGTTGTCGCAGAACCGCTCGGTAACCGAGACTCTGTCCAGCCATATATCTTCCACTGGTCATTTTCCTTTACCATCGCATACTGACGGTAAAAATAGCCCAGATTGTCGCCGGTATTGATCGTAATGCACACTTCCAGCACCGCCATATCCTTTCCATCTTTCGTGAAATACTGTACCTGACTTGCTTCTGGAAGTTCACACATCTTGTATGTGTAGCCCTGCTCCTTTACCGCTTCAATATCTTTCTGCAGATTCGCCAGACTGTCACTCTCCGGGTTCGCCACGAGCAGATCCGTACAATATAACTGCCGCACCTTTTTATTCATGGCATCCAGTTCATCGTCCGCCAGCTTCTGTCCATAAAACGCCTTAAAATAGCGGTTATGCAGCTTCGCTACATCCCGCGGTGTCTTCGGATATTCCGCTGCTATATCATACTCCATCAACGCTTCCACTTCGGTCTTCTGCGATGCGCTTCGCTGAATCGAAGAACGATTGCTCAGATGATTGAAATACCACAGCACCAGCAAGACAAGCAATACTGCTATGATAATGCCTTTGATTGTCACTTCTTTTTTCTTGTTTTTCGCCATACAGCATCAATCCTCTTCAAAATTCAAAACCTTTTCTGTGCGATCCTTCGCGATATATGCCTGTGGGAATATTGACTGTACCATCGCCTCGAATTCCTTCGGACGATTCGTCGCCGGACTGTAATGTGTCAGCCACATTTCATGTACCTGTGCTTCCTTTGCAAGCTCCGCAGCCTCCCGCATCATCATATGCTTATGCTCTTTCGCCTTCGAAAGCTTCTCCTCCTCGCCATACATGCCCTCGCAGATAAATAAGTCCGCATCTTTCGCGCACTCTGCGATTGCATCTACCGGGCGGGTATCAGTACAATACGTAACCTTCAAGCCCTTACGTGGCTTTCCCATAACCATATCACTTGTATAGACATTTCCTTCATAATCAACAGTCTCGCCCTTTTGCAACAGGCTCCAATACTGTACCGGAAGTCCCAGTTCTCTTGCACGCACAGCGTCGAATTTGCCTGCACGGTCAAGCTCAATATTATACCCATAACAGGTCACACGATGATTTACACGGAATGCCCGAATCCGCAAGCCGCAGATCTCGATGACTTCCTCCGTCTGCTCCAGCTCAATAAATTTGATTTCAAACGGAAGCTCCGGTGCAATGATCCGAAGTGAATTGACCACGCGCTCCAGTCCCTTCGGTCCGATCATCGTCAAAGGTTCTGTCCGCTCGGCATTTCCCATCGTCAGAAGCATGCCAGGAAGTCCACTGATATGATCCGCATGAAAATGTGTGATACAGATCACATCGATTGGCTTGAAGCTCCAGCCCTGCAAACGTATTTGATTTTGTGTACCCTCGCCACAATCGATCAGGATACTGCTTCCGTTGTACCGCACCATCAGCGAGGTCAACGCTCTGTACGGAAGTGGCAGCATACCGCCCGTTCCAAGCAAACATAACTCTAACATTCTATTCTCCGTTTTCTGTAAATGCTATCTCATAGATATCTGCATCCTCGTCCGGATGCTTATAATAATTCTTCCGGCATGCAAGCAGATGATATCCATTTTTCTCATACAAATGCTTTGCCGCACCGTTTCCATGCCGTACTTCCAGCAAACCGCGCACAGCATCTATCCTTGCAAATGCAAGATAAGCATCCATCAGCAGCTGTCCGATCCCGTCTTTCCGGCATTCCGGATTGACCGCAATACGCAGCAATTCCGTCTCGTCACCAAGTACATTTGCAAGCAGATACCCACAAGGTGTACCTGCATCATCCTCTGCAAGCCATAAATGATTGTAGCTTTGCGCAAGGGAATCTGCCACCATCGCTTCTGTCCATGCATCGTCAAATGAGTCTTGTTCCATCTGCGCTACGCGCTGCGCATATGCATTCAACGTTCCCGCCGTCAGCACACACGAGTTCTGATTCTCACCGACTGCTTGTTCTGCAATTTCACAGTTATAATAAACAATCTTCACCTTCTACGCCTGTCCTTCTGCCGCAAGCTTCTCTTCCCGTTCCCGCTCTGCCTGCGATTTGCGCAGATAAATCGGAATCAGATCATCTGCAGGCTCCTGTTTTCCTTGCTTGAAATATTCTGTGCCAAGGCTTGCAACCGCTGACGCACGCTGACGGTTCAGGTGTGCCGGTGCGAATGCATATGGTACCTGCATGCATTCTGCAAGTACAGACGCGTAAACCGGACAGCCATCTCCAAGGAAGATCACTTCACGTCCCATCGCATTTAACTCCTCCGCGAGCGCCCGGATATCCATTGCCGACTGATCCAGAAGCACCTGCATGCCATCCTTCGTAAATTCGTAAATACCAGTATAAACCTGACTTCTTCTCGCATCCATGATCGGGCAGATCAGCTTGTCACTACCCCACAGATTATACGCAAGTCCATGGCAGGTTGGTACCGAGATAACCGGCTTTTCAAGCGCCAATCCAAGTCCCTTGACTGTTGCCGCACCAATCCGAAGTCCCGTGAAGGAACCCGGTCCCGCTGCAACTGCAATCGCATCAATCGTATTCAAATCTAACTCTGTCATCTTCACGATCTCATCCAACATCGGAAGCAGTGTCTGCGAATGTGTCTTCTTATAATTTACTGAATATTCCGCTACCAGCATGCCATCCTCGACAAGTGCCACACTTGCCACCATGCCGGAGCTGTCAACACCTAAGATTCTCATCTTGTTATCTCCTCAACTGTAATCGTTCGATAGTCGAACCCTTTTTCGACGTCTTTTTTTATCGTCACTTTCTTATACTGCGGCGGCAATATATCGTAGATCAGTTCCGCCCACTCGATCAGGCAGACGCCATCGCCGTCGATTGCTTCGTAGTAACCGATCTCATCCATCTCATCGTCACTGCCAATCCGGTAAACGTCAAAATGATAAAACGGCATACGCCCTTCGTCATATTCCTTTAAAATCGTAAATGTCGGACTGCTGATTGGCTCTGTCACACCAAGTCCTGCGCCAAAGCCCTGCGAGAATACCGTCTTGCCGCAGCCAAGATCGCCATATAAGCAATATACTTCACCCGGCTTTGCCTGCTCTGCAAGCGCCTTGCCGATTGCAAAAGTTTCCTCTGCGCTGAAACTTTCTTTTTTATATACCTTTTCCACTTTGATACCTCTTCAAACTTCTGCTGACTCTCGGCTTGTATCCGGCTGTAAAATTTACCACCGATGCCAGAATCTTACCTTTATCATCACCTAGCTGATCCAGTGGGATCACAAATGCATGCATACGGTTTGTGTAAACAGCAAGCATATATTTCGTCATAAGCAGGCGGTACACACCTTTCCATTCCAGATCCATATGTTCTTCTCCCTGCGACACACCGATTCCATCATCGCCAAATGTATAGACGAGCGGTTGCTTATACGAAGGGCTTGTCTTTAACTGCTTGAATGTCTTGAACGCAAGCGAGAGCGGATTGATCACCGTAAACATCAAAGCTACGATAATGAAAATCGCTTTCTGTCTGCCTGATGTCGTGTTCCAGCCGATCACAAGCATCACGATTGCGCCAAAGCTCAGCACCAATCCTAAAATTCCACTCATGCTTCGATAGTTTGTATTCATTACATAACTAAATAATGCCGGAAATGTCATATTTACACTTTTTGTCTTTGCTTCTGTCATAATTTCCTCCGGTCAGATCTTTATAATTCAAATTCAATCTTTTTGTGCTTATTCTCGTATTCGGTGTATTTTACACCTGCCATCTCGAACATCTTCTTCGACGCCATCGTGCTTTCTGAATCCGCATATTTATCCGACATATAAATCACTTCTTTGATGCCTGCCTGAATAATCGCCTTCGCACATTCATTGCACGGGAACAACGTTACATAACAGCGTGAACCACGCAATGTACCGCCACCACGGTAATTCAAAATCGCATTTAACTCCGCATGGCAGACAAAGAAATATTTACTCGCCATTCCTTCGCCTTCCCGGTCCCACGGCATCTCATCGTCGTTGCAACCGGATGGCATACCATTATAGCCTACGGTTAAGATTCGATTATCCTGATCCACGATACAGGCACCAACCTGTGTATTTGGATCTTTGCTGCGGTTCGCAGACATAATCGCAATCCCCATAAAATACTGATCCCATGTAATATAATCACTACGTTTCATAAACCGCACCTCACTTTACGAGCACATAAGAAAACAGCTGCATCACCGCATGGCAATGCAACTGTATTCTAACACATTTATTTTTGTTTGTCACTTCATTATAATGCAGTGCGGATGCGCATGATCATATCCACCTGCTTGCTCTTCTCCTCAAATGCACCCTCTGTCATCTTCTCTGTCAGGAATGCATATTCCCCGCTCACATCTGCAAGTGTCACATACTCAACCCCGCCGAAGGCCTTCTCGATTGTCTCCTTAGATGTTGTGTCTGCCACGCGGACGAAGAACCGGCACTCAAAGTTTGCTCTGTCACCGAGTTCAACCTTGTCCTTCTCCCAGATTGTCATGATATTTGTACCCTGATGTTTTACAGCATCAACGACATCGGCTACAACGGCACTTGCAGTTGGAAGCTTACCAGCGCCCTTGCCGTAGAACATTGTATCGCCAAGCATATTTCCGTTTACGAAAATACCATTGAATACGCCATTGACATGTCCTAACGGATGATCGCTGTCAATCAGAAATGGTGCTACCATCGAATAGACTTTTCCATCGTCTTCCCACTTGCTTGTACCGAGAAGCTTGATGCTTGCATGCAAAGCCTTCGCATATTCGATATCGGTCTTTGTGATCTTCGTGATTCCTTCTGTATAAATATCCTGATAATCCACCTGCTTGCCTAATGCAAGAGAGGTCAGAATTGCAATCTTACGGCAGGCGTCATAACCTTCCACATCCGCTTCCGGATTACGCTCTGCATAGCCTTTCTCCTGCGCACGCTTCAGCACTTCCTCGAAAGACTTACCCTCATCTGTCATCTTCGACAGAATATAGTTTGTTGTACCATTTAATATACCAGTGATCTCTGTGATCTCATCTGCGGTCAGAGACTGGTTCAACGGACGAATGATTGGAATACCACCGCCAACGCTTGCCTCAAACAGGAAGTTTACATTGTTTGCCTTTGCGATTGCCAGAAGTTTTGCACCGTGTGCTGCAACCAACTCTTTGTTGGAGGTACAAACACTCTTGCCTGCCTCTAACGCCTGCTTCGTAAAATCATACGCCGGCTTAATGCCTCCCATTACCTCTACGATAATCTTTACTTCCGGATCGTTCACGATCACATTGTAATCATGTACAAGCACCTTCTCTACCGGATCGCCAGGGAAATCTCTCAAATCAAGTACATACTTGACATTTACCTCCTGTCCGGCACGCTTGTTGATGCTTGCGTGATTTTTGTTGATTACCTCTACTACTCCGGAACCTACTGTACCGTAGCCAAGCACTGCAATGTTAATCATTTTCCGCTCATCTCCTTTTCTAATGCGTTTTCAATCTGTCCAAATTCATCATCGGACATCAATGTGTCAACCGCGATGCTGATCACGATTTCCTCCTGATCGGATTCCGGCAGCGTCAGTTTTACAACATCCTCTAAATATCCGGTTTCCTCTGTATGTACAACCATCGGAATCTGTTTAACGTCCTCTTCCTCTACATTTACAATTCCGAGCATGGTGTCCACCTCAATCGCAAGCTTCATACCGTGTGTCTCTGTGATCAAAAGCTGCGTCTCTGCTGCCTCCTCCGGCATTCCAAACAGCCGTTTCAGACTGAACACCGGAATCACTTCATTTCTCAGATGAATAATTCCCTTGATGCATGCAGGTCCCATCGGCACGGGTACCACATGATACACATACTCTAT
This sequence comes from Butyricicoccaceae bacterium, assembly GCA_963659815.1. Taxonomy (GTDB): domain Bacteria; phylum Bacillota; class Clostridia; order Lachnospirales; family Lachnospiraceae; genus Coprococcus_C. The sequence continues at coordinate 13,919 of CAVKUW010000031.1, read as the reverse complement.
GCCATTGATCTTCGTCAGCTTCATGCTGTATTTCTGATCATTTAAGCGAAACACAATGTACTTCGTCACTGCCATGCACATTCCTCCTTATTTCGTAGGACGGATTATTCCGTCTCTTCCTTCGTGTTAATCCATTTCAAATATGCACTGATAAATCCATCAATGCCGCCATCTAATACCGCCTGTGCGTTGCTGCACTCAAAGCCGGTTCGCGCATCCTTCACCATCGTATACGGCTGCAGAACGTAATTCCGAATCTGACTTCCCCAGCCATTGTCGGTCACTTCTCCACGAATGCCCGCGAGCTTCGCTTTGTTTTCTTCTTCTTTCATCATAAAGAGCTTCGCTGTCAGCATCTTCATCGCAGTATCCTTGTTGCTGTGCTGGGAACGCTCATTCTGACATTGTACCACAATTCCAGTCGGAATATGTGTGATACGAATCGCGGAACTCGTCTTGTTGATATGCTGTCCACCGGCACCACTCGAACGATAGGTATCGATTCGCAGATCCTCTGGATTGATCTCTACATGGATGCTGTCATCTAATTCCGGCATGACATCGACCGCTGCAAAGCTGGTCTGCCGTTTGCCTGCCGCATTAAACGGCGAAATACGCACCAGACGGTGCACACCCTTCTCGGACTTCAGATATCCATATGCATGCAGTCCATTTACCTGAAATGTCACGGATTTAATACCTGCTTCCTCGCCATCCAGATAGTCGAGAACTTCTACCGAGAAACCTTTCTTCTCCGCAAACCGCGTATACATACGATATAACATCTGTGCCCAGTCACACGCTTCTGTGCCACCAACACCCGCATGAATCGTCACGATCGCGTTATTCGCATCATATTCCTCTGAAAGTAACGTATCTATACGGAACTCTTCGAATTTCTCTTCAAACGACGCAAGCTCATTTCCAATCTCTTCGACAAGGCTCGCATCATTCTCTTCTTCTGCCATCTCAATCAAAGTCCCAATATCTTCACACTGGTTCGAAAGCGTTTCGAATTCCTCGATCGTATCTTTCAGATTCTTTAATTCCTTCATTACCTGCTGACTATGTTCTACATCATCCCAGAACCCCGGCTGTTCCAGCATCGGCTCTAACTGCCTAATGCGTAACTGTTTGCCAGCAATGTCAAAGTGAATCCCTCACTTCCGCAAGTGGAGTTTTATATTCATTCAGAGTAAAGCGAAACTGATCTAACTCTATCACTTCCGTCACCACCTCTCAAATTTAACAAATTATAAGTTTCTGCCGCAGCACATCTTGTATTTCTTGCCGCTGCCGCAAGGACATGGCTCGTTTCTGCCAATCTTCGCGCTCTCACGGCGAACTGGCCCCTTCTTTACTGAATCGTCCTTGTTTGTTCCGGTTACCTTTGCAACCTCTTCACGCTCTACCTTCTGCTCGATCTTCACATGAAGCAGCATACGAACGGTATCCTCACGGATGGATGCTGTCATCTCATTGAACATATCAAAACCGGCAAACTTGTACTCAACAACCGGGTCCTTGCTACCATATGCCTGCAAGGTAATACCCTGACGAAGCTGTGTCATGTCGTCCAAATGCGCCATCCATTTCTTATCGATGACCTTCAGCAGTACGACACGCTCGATCTCACGGAAATGCTCTGGCTCCGGGAACTCCGCTTCCTTCGCTTCGTATACCTTAGCTGCTTCTTCCTTGATTCTCTGCTTGAACTTATCCAGCTTGCCGGACTTCTTCTCTTCCTCTGTCAGCTCGATTGGCTCCATCGGAATGATCGGAATCAGAAGCTGGTTCAGCTCGCCAATCTGCCACTCACTTGGAGCAAGGTCAGCCGAACACGTCTTATCAATATAATTCTCAACGGTATCCTGAATAAACTTGAAGATAACATCACGCATATTCTCGCCATCCAGTACACGGCGACGTTCTGCGTAGATAACTTCACGCTGATCGTTGTTGACCTGATCGTATTCCATCAGATTCTTACGGATTGCGAAGTTGTTACTCTCGATCTTCATCTGTGCTTTCTCTACGAACTTGGAGATTGTCTTATGCTGGATCTCCTCGCCCTCTGGAATCTTCAATGCATCGTAAACTGCCTTTACCTTCTCGGAACCGAACAGACGCATCAGATCGTCGTCCAGAGACAGATAGAACTTGGATTCACCCGGATCACCCTGACGTCCGGCACGACCACGCAGCTGGTTATCAATTCGACGAGACTCATGACGCTCTGTACCGATGATCTTCAGACCTCCGAGTTCTGCCACGCCCTCGCCAAGTTTGATATCGGTACCACGACCAGCCATGTTGGTTGCGATCGTAACTGCACCACGCTGTCCGGCATCGGCAACGATTTCAGCCTCCAGCTCATGGAACTTCGCATTCAATACCTTGTGCTGGATGCCACACTTTGTGAGCATACGGCTCAGTTCCTCGGATGCATCAATCGTAATTGTACCAACCAGTACCGGCTGTCCCTTGTCATGTGCTTCCACAACTGCCTGCACGATTGCGTTCAGCTTTTCTTTCTTTGTCTTAAATATAGAATCGTGATGATCGATTCGCTGTACCGGCAGGTTTGTCGGAACAACGACAACGTCCATACCGTAGATCTCACGGAACTCTTCTTCCTCAGTCAGAGCAGTACCTGTCATACCTGCCTTCTTCTTATATTTGTTGAAGAAGTTCTGGAAGGTAATCGTTGCCAGTGTACGGCTCTCTCGTTTTACCTTTACATTTTCCTTTGCCTCGATTGCCTGATGCAGACCATCTGAGAATCGACGTCCCGGCATGATACGTCCGGTAAACTCATCGACAATCAAAACCTCGTCATCCTTAACAACGTAATCTTTATCACGGAACATGAGGGCATGCGCACGTAGTGCCATGATCATGTTGTGCTGGATATCAATATTCTCTGCGTCGGAGAAGTTGTCGATATGGAAGAACTGCTCGACTTCCTTGACACCCTGTGCAGTCAGCACAACCTGCTTATCCTTCTCATCAACCAGGTAATCTCCATCTTCCTCGATCTCTGTACCCATGATGGCATCGAGCTTGCTGATCTCCATTGAGGCAGTACCACGCTTCATACGGCGTGCCAGATAATCGCACATCTTGTACAAGTCGGTAGACTTTCCACTCTGTCCGGAAATGATCAATGGGGTACGTGCCTCATCAATCAATACGGAATCGACCTCATCGACGATCGCATAATGCAGATCACGCTGTACGAGCTGTTCCTTGTAGATTACCATGTTGTCACGCAGGTAATCGAAACCAAGCTCGTTATTTGTAACATATGTAATGTCGCAGTTATAAGCGGCACGTCTTGCATCGTTTTTATCACTGTTTAAGATCACACCTACCGTCAGTCCGAGGAATTCGTGTACCTGTCCCATCCACTCAGCATCACGCTTTGCCAGATAGTCGTTGACAGTTACGATATGAACACCCTTTCCTTCGAGTGCATTCAAATATGCAGGAAGTGTAGAAACCAATGTCTTACCTTCACCAGTACGCATCTCCGGGATACGTCCCTGATGCAACAGGATACCACCGATCAGCTGCACGCGGTAATGCTTCATATGAAGGACACGGTCTGCTGCCTCACGGACAACGGCAAATGCTTCTGGAAGCAGATCATCCAGTGTCTCGCCCTTTTCAAGACGTTCCTTGAACTCTGGTGTCTTTGCCTTCAGCTCTTCATCACTTAACGCCTGCATGGTTGAATCAAGTGCTTCAATCTTATCTACAATTGGATATATTTTCTTCAGCTCTTTATCGCTATGTGTTCCAAACACTTTTTCTAATAAGCTCATTTCTTACCTCCCTGAGCGTAACTCATTCTAATACCACAACTTGTAATATAACATTAAATGGTAGGTAACGCAAGAAGTTTATCTGCCTTCGCCTTTTATAAACAGGCAAAAAAACAATTACCAGTCAGGGTACATTCCGCCCCGACCGGTAATTGCTTTTCTCTTACATTTCATTCAATGCCTTGCGGTCGATCTTTCCATTTGCATTATGTGGCATCTGCTCCAGATAAACCATCCGGTTTGGAAGCATATACTGCGGAATCCGCTCGGAGAGCTTTGCAAGCATTTCCTTCTTATCCATCTGCACACCATCATAATACAGAATGATCTTCTTTCGTTCCATATTGTAGGTACAGGCACAGTCGCGTACCTCCTCGATCTGGTACGCCGCCGTCTCGATCTCGCCAAGCTCAATCCGGTATCCCATATGCTTGATCTGGAAATCTTTTCGTGACACATAGATCAGATCATCATTTTCATCATAATATACTAAGTCGCCGGTATGATAGATACGATCCGGGTAGCGGTCGTGCGTCGGATTCTGCGTAAACGACGCCACTGTCTTCTCCGGATTGTGATAATATCCAAGCGCCACGCAGCAACCACGCATGCAAAGCTCACCCGTCTCACCCTTCGCAACTTCCTTTCCATTCTCATCGAGTACCAGTGCCTGCGTATTCATAAGTGCCTTGCCGATTGGAAGCGGCTGTCCCTCCGGTTCCTTGCCTGTGCGCACATATCCGGTACAGACAAATGTCTCTGTCGGTCCGTACAGGTTCGCATATATGACATCCGGCAGATTCTCCGCCCAGTAATCAAGCTGTTTGCGTGGAAGCACCTCACCTGCAAACATGGCGTGCTTCAGATATTCTGGTTTTACCGCATCAAATGTCTTGAGCGTCGCAACGATTCCCATTGCAGAAGGCACCCAGAGGAACGTGGAAATCTTTTTCTCATTCATATACTCGATCAATTTGACCGGGAATGCAAATAACTTCTGTGGGATGATTACCATCTTCGCACAGAAATAAAGCGCACCATAGACATCATGCATCGATACATCGAAATAAAGCGGTGCCTGATTGCCGAATACATCGTCCGAATCATAGCTAAATTCTTTGTCAAGCCAGTCCAGATAATTCACAATTACCTGCTGTCCAACCAGCACGCCCTTCGGCACGCCAGTGGAACCGCTTGTGAAAAGCACATACAACGGGTCCATGATCGTAAGTGCTTCCCACGCGCAGACGGAATCTGCCTGTGCATCGCTTACCTTCTGCGCATCTTCGAGCACAACAACCTTCGCACCTGCTGCAAAGCTTTCCGCCTGTCCCTTATGTGCCAGATCGGTAAGCACAACCTTCGGCTGCAATACCCCCATGATCGTAGAGATTCGTTCTACCGGCATCTGACTGTCGAGTGGGCAGTAAAAATTGCCGCTGTAAAGTGTTCCAAAAAAGCACGCAATACCATCAATATTTTTATCCATAAAAACAGCGATCGGGTCTCGCATGGACTGCATTTCTTCTGCCAGCATATAGCCTACTTTTCTGGCAAGTCCGCGGATCTGTGCATAAGTATAAACCTTTTCGCCATCTTCAAACGCTTCCTTTTCTGGATGAAACTTCGCATTCCGCTCCAGATATTCCAATACACACTGTATCATTGTTTTCTCCTTTTGTTTTTCTTTCACTACTTTCTGTGCTTCTCGATCACTGCCATGATCGCGTCCACTGAATCAAAATTCTCCGGTACGACATCACTGACCGGGATATCTACGCCCATCTCATAAGAGATCTCTGAAATCAGACTTAAGATTGCAAACGAATCCAGCACGCCGTCTGTTACCAGATTGCTTCTGCCCTCAAATTCTTCTCCTGGTACTAACTCCTCTAAAATCTCAATTAACTGTTCCATGTCCTGTATCCTCCATTCTTTTATTTCAATTCTTTCTGTATAACCATCTCTCCAAACAGCTTCGAGAATGCTCTGGCACTATCGCCGTTCATATGTCCGTCATAATCAACATAGTTTGCTGCATCATGAGAATATGCAGAATAATATTTCATGTTGAAGTTGTAATATGGCACGCCCTGCGCCTCAAAATAATCACTGAAATATTGATCCGCCTTTTCAAAACTGTCCCAGTTCTCCGACAAGGTCGTCGCTGGAATCGGCATCGTCGTCGCAACAAATGTCACATCATGTTCCTTGCAGAGCGCAATCAACTTGTCCATGTATTCCACATTTCCCTGATAGACCGCTTCCTCTGAAAACTGCTCTGGCGTGTATGCCGGAAACTTCGACACGTCAACTGGATATTTCTCGATAAATCCATTCTCATGATATTCCTGCGCAGTCCCCTTGAAGTATGATGCACCGTAATCACCCGTTGATTTTCTGCGAACAGTGTCACTCATATGCGATATCTCGTATTGCAGGGAATATTCATACGATGGGAACAACGCCGTACGGAAATCGCATTCCGGCATCGCTGCCATAAAGTAAGATAATTTCGCATACGAAACCGGAAACTCATGATAAAACAGCAGGTAATTGTTTCCCTCTTCCTTTTTGGTCGTGATATAACCCGGATCTAATTCAAAGACCAGCACCTTGGGGTTCTGCTTCTCCAGAATCAGTTTCATCATATAATAGCAGTCAATCGGGTACTCACCACCCACACAGAGGTTGTGCCCGGTCAGTCCGGTTCCCTCCAGCATGCTGTCCGGGTCCAGCCCCATCTTGCCGTTCGAGGTTCCCATGATGATCACATCCCGCTGTTCACTTGTAACCATATGGATATCATTTCGTATAAATGTGCATGGATATAACACATAATCTAACCCAAACAGAATAGCAAAGGTCAGTATCACACATACAATCACACGAATAATTTTTCTAAAATTGCGCATAGATGAACCCCCTTGCCACAGCCATTGGGCTGAGTAATCCGATGCAGATCAAAAGCACTGCAAAAATCGCAAACTGCGCATAAAATGGCAGCTTTGACAGGGCATCCCGCATCTTCACGCCCCGCTCCTGTATCACGCTCACAATAAATAAGATCACGCATCCAACTCCTAAGATCAAAAGCGCATATGGTGTGAATGCCACGCCAAGCTTGCCTGACGATATCGTGAGCAGCGTGGACGGATGGAAGTTCGTAACGCTCTGTACGATCATATACCACGCTGTTTTCACGGAATCTACGCAATCAAAATACCAGCTTAGATTCATCAGCACAAAGGTACGCAGCATCATAAAGACACGATACCCAAACGCTTTATCATTGATATGCAATTTCTTCTTCCATGTACGGAAGCTTCCTGCCAGAAATCCCGACAGCGCAATGATCACACCGTTATATAAGCCCCATCCGATGTTATTCCATGTCGGTCCATGCCAGATACCAACGATGAAAAACACGATCAAATTTGTGATTGCAACCGGAACATTCCGTCCAATCTTCTTGCCGAATGCCTTTCGGCTGCCATTTCCGACCTTCATCATGAACTTGGAAAGTGTCAGCGGATAAAACACATAGTCTTTCATCCATGTTCCAAGTGTAATATGCCAGCGGTGCCAGAAGTCCGTGATTGACGTCGCGAAAAATGGGCGTTTGAAATTCTCATCCAGATTTACGCCGAACATATTCGCTACACCGAGCATGACATCGATACCTCCGGCGAAGTTTCCATACAGCTCAACTGTATAAAGCAGCACACCAAACGCCGCCGCGCCTGCGTATTTATGCGGATCTCCAAAGATCGCATCACAATAAACAGCTGCCCAGTCCGCAAGCACCATCTTCTTGAAAAATCCCCATAAGATTCGTTCCAATCCGTATTTAATATTGTGAAACGACCACGCGTGTCCTTCAAACAACTGATTTGCAAGTGTCTTGTACCGCCCGATTGGTCCTTGCAGCAGTTGTGGAAAAAACGCTACAAACAGCGCGTATTTCCCAAGATGCCTTTCTGCCGGAATTCGCTTCCAGTACACATCCAGCAGATATCCGATCGTCTGAAATGTATAATACGAAATTCCAAGTGGCAGAATAAAATTCACCATAGAAAAATGCTGGTGTGCCACCGCATTGATATTTGTAATCACAAAGTTCGTGTATTTCAGCACGCCAAGGATGCCAAGATTGAGCAGCATCGCAAGCATCAATGCGCATTTCCCTGTCTTCCCGTCCGTCTGTAGCTTCTCAATCCATCTGCCACACGCATAGGTGCTAATGGTCGAGCAAAGTATAAATGCCAATGCCGGAACGCTTGCATACATGTAATATGCATAGCTGATCAATAGCAGCATTGCCCACTGTATTTTCTTTGGGCATATGTAATAAAGCGCCAAAGAACCGAGGACAAATAATATAAATAAATTTGATGTTATCGCCATTCCTCTTCTCCCAAATCAACGCAAAAAAGGGATGTTCCTGCACATCCCTTTTTTCTTTATTAGTAGGTAAGTCCATCACCCAGACATTCGTCATCGCCGCCTGCTGCCGGAGCTTCTGTTGCCTGCTGTGCGGCTGCCGCTGCCGCAGCTGCTTCTGCTGCCGCCTGTGCTTCCGCCTCTTCCTGCTCCTTTACTGCAATCTCTGCATCCTTTGTATCCAGTGTTTCACCAGTTGCTACGCTTTCATAGCTTACATAGCACACATCATCTGCCAGCAGGATTTCGCCCTCTTTGATATCCTCTAAGCTGAGGGCATGCAAAGTCATTGTTGTCTCATCTGCAAACGTAAGCTGAATGTCATAGCCTGCATAGGTAAGAATGTCTCCCTCTTCGGATTCTGTGCTGTTTTCCTCTGACACATCCGGTGCGTAATACAGATATCTCTTTTCCTTATCTGTGAACGAATCATCATCTGTTAACAGATTATCCGACCATGCTTCACTGTCCATATTTTTCACAGCAACACCTGTAATATCTTTGCCTGTCTTATTTGTAAGCTTTACCTTGATGGCATCTGCAGACTCTGTTCCGATTGCCGGAAGCTCTTCCTCTGCATCGATCGGGGTTGCTTCTGTTGTCGCCTCTGTGGTCGTAGCTTCTGTCGTTGCTTCTGTCGTCGTTACCTCTGTTGTAGTTGCTTCTTCCTTCTTTCCACAACCAGTCAATAATGCACAGGCAAGTACAAGCAGTCCTGCCATTGTCTTGATTTTTCTCATGATTTTACTCCTTTATATATAATTTAATTCAATCTCTGGTAATCAATATATCTCCATGTACCCGGTGTTCCATACGTAATACCAAACGCCCATGTTCCTCTGTTGTATGTGAAATTCGGATCATAGACACGGATTTGTCCATCCTGCACAATCTCACACCAGCCATGTGTAACACGTCTTCCGTTTGCCTGTGGGAGATATCCCTGTACATAATGCACATCATAGCCAAGTACCTTCGCCATCTGATAGAAGGTTGCAGCCATGTTGTAGCAGTTTCCTCTTCCATTGCGGAATCCATAAATCGCATACCAGTCAGCGTTTGTATAACCTGCCGGTACCACCGTACTGTTGGTGTAATATGGAATATGGGACGACCAGTTAAATGCCGCTTCCAGACTCCATCCAATCTGATTCAGTTTCTGCTTTGCAAGTGCTTCTGCCTCTGTGTCCACATGATCGCGGTAAGGTTCTCTTGTAGAACCCGGTGCTGCCTGTGCCTTGGAACGAATCGCAATCTCGATTGCCTGCCCGCTCTTTTTGATCATAGAAGTTCCTGCCGGAGCACCATTACATGCCCAGCCAAACCAGCCATAGGTCTGACTATGTACACGGTAATACACATCATATGCCTTCGCGTCTTCTCCGGTCAGGCGGATTTTTATACCCTCGATCGGATAATTCGTTACACCTGCAACGGTGTCGCCCTTTACAAATGAAGACCAGACTCCATTTTCATATACACTGTATTCAACACCAAGCTTGTCATCCCCGGTTGTCTGAATCCGTATAGACTGCATGCCCAGTCCTTTACCTACCGTTCCGGCAGTCTGCTGATTGGAAACCGAATTCTGCCAGCCCTGATTCTGCACATAGGCACAATAGGTGATACCCGGCATTGTAACCGTGGCACGAGTTTCATTTCCCGGCGCTGCAGAGCCCTTTGCAACCAGACGCACTTCTAACGCTTCCATCCGATAGCTGTGTCCGATGCTTCCGGCTATCTCGTCATTCTTCGCCCAATCAAGCCAGCCAAATTTCTGGACATGCGCCCGGTAATAAATGTCATATTTGTCTGCATCTGCCCCTGTCAGACGAATCTTGACCGCTTCCAATCGTTTTCCCTGTCCAACAGTTCCTGCAACTTCACCATTCTTCTTGTAATCGGTCCAGCCGATTGACTGTACATGGACACTGTATTCCACATTCATAGCATATCCAACCGGATTCAACGTGATTGCTTCCATACGTTTGCCAGATCCTGTTGTTCCGAGGATATCTTTTCCAGCTTCTACTTCCGGCATCCAGCCGTAAGTCTGTACATGAGCGGTCATCGCAATCGCTTTTCTTTCTGTATAAGCAACGCCGGTTCCAGCTGGTCTTGTACTACCCTTTGGCAAAATGCAGATCTGCAACGCTTCCATCCGCTTGCCGAATCCCTTTGTACCTGCAACCTCGCCATTTTTCGCCCAGTTCATCCATCCATAGGTCTGCGCATGCACACGGTAATACACATCGTAGTTTGCCGCCTGCTCTCCAGTCAGTTCGATCTGAATCGCCTCCATACGCTTTGACTTTCCAGTTGTTCCTGCAAGTGCACCATTTTCCACATAATCAAGCCATCCATAAGACTGTACATGTGCGCGGTATCTGATTCCAAGTCCCTCAATGCCGCTTACCTTAATACGCATTGCTTCGAGCCGCAACCCTTGTCCAGTCGTTCCGGCAATCCCCTGCGATACATAATTCGTCCATCCTTTTTTCTGGACATGCACCTGATACTCCACGATTGGTGTCCCCGCCGCCTGTGAAACTTCTGCCTGTCCTTCGCCAAATACTGTGGCAACAATCATCAGCATAGCAATAATCCCTGCCAGCCATCTTTTTAACTGCGTTTTCATATATTCCTCCTCTTTCCTGAAAACTTGAAAATAAAAAATGCCATATAAGTCAAAGCCGGAATTTAAAATTCCTGCTTTGACTTATATGGCATTTTATCTGGAGATACGACAAAAAGACGCAATATTACAGTATTATTGCGTTGCGTTGCGTTGCGTTGCGTTGCGTTGCGTTGCGTTGCGTTGCGTTGCGTTGAAAGCATGCTTCTATCCATCTTTCTTGTCAAGTCCCTCTCTCCATTTTTTCTATTCCGCATGTTATCACATAAATCGACTTTTTTCAACCCTCCTATATATTTCCATATACGCAAATATCCCGGAGACCTTCGTCTCCGGGATACCGTTTTTTCATAACCCTCTATACATAACTGAAACTGTTAAAATTCTGGCTCAATCAATCCGAATGTATTGCCTCTACGCTTGTAGACTACATTTACCTTGTCTGTCTCTGCGTTACGGAATACGAAGAAATTATGTCCAAGCAAATCCATCTGAATGCAAGCATCTTCTGGATACATAGGCTCCAAAACAACCTTCTTGCTACGGATGATCTGAACATCCTCATCTTCGAGTCCCTCTACATCAAAGAAATCACTGTTGATGTAGCCGGCATTCTGCTCCTTGTCCAAAATACGTTTCTTATGGCGTGTCACCTGACGTTCGATAATCTCTACAACCAAATCAATGGATACGTACATATTATCGCTTGCCTGCTCTGCACGAATCGTATGTCCCTTCATAGGGATTGTAACCTCAATCTTCTGGCGATCTTTATCTACGGACAGTGTAACCTGTGCAGCTGTATCTTCTGCGAAGAACTTCTCGATTCTTGCAAGCTTCTCGTAGATGGCCTGTTTCAATGCGTCTGTAACCTCAATGTTTTTTCCACTAATGATGTAATTCATAAGCCCCAGCTCCTTTACGTCGAACTATAGAAAATAAAAAATGTGCGTGAAGCACATGTACTTTCTATGTTTAGTATTATAGCACACCTAACCCCTGTTTGGGAAGTGATTTTTCGTCAAAATATACAAAAATTCACATTTTTTTGATAACGGAAAAGGGCACCTTCGATTCTTACCGAAAATGCCCTTTCAAACACATTATAGAAAGTATTACTAATTTCCTAATTTACAATTCTGCAAGCCTTAAATGGTGTACTGTAATTTACATTTGAGATCTTGATTCCTGTACGGCTGCTGCTTGCATGTACAATCTGTCCATTTCCAATATAGATACCTACGTGCTCACAGGAACCTGTACCGTGATCGTAGAATACCAGATCACCAGGTGCCAGTGCTGCAAGGCTGACTGCTGTACCTGCATTACTCTGTGGTGTACATGTACGAGGAAGTGAATATCCAAAGTTCTTATATACACTCTGTACGAATCCGGAACAATCCGCTCCGTTTGTCAAGCTTGTACCGCCCCATACATATGGGTTTCCAACGAACTGACATGCAAAGTTTGCAATCTGCTGTCCAAGATCTGAGGTTGGAGCTTCTGTCACTGGTGCTTCTGTTGTAGGAGCCTCTGTCGTAGGAGCTTCCGTTGTTGGTGCTTCCGTTGTCGTTGTATCCTGTGCCGGTGCACTTACTGCCTTTGCTGTTGGCATATTATAAGAAATAGTTATGTACTCATTCTTTACATATCCTGTCACAGTGTCAAGCTGGATCTTTGTCCATGCATCTCCTGTCTCTACGATCGGATAAGATTCTCCCTGTGCCAGAAGTGTGATGCTCTCGCTGTCTGTGCTTGCTGCACTACGAAGCTTCAATGCTGCTGTGTTTACAACTGCAACCTTCGAGAGATTTGCGCTTGCATAGCTTGCTGCATCTCCTCCAAATGCTAACAGATCATTTCTGATATATCCATCTACATTTCCTGATGTGATATGAGACCATGTATCACCTTTTTCTACGATGTTTACAAGTCCGCCTGCATCAATCGTTCCAACCTTTGCTGCATTCACATCACCAGACTGACGAATATTTACGGAACCAGATGCTGTGACGATCGCCTTTCCTGTGAAATCCATAACCGGTGATGCTGCCGCCTCAGATGCTTCCTGTACAGGTGCTTCTGTCGTTGGCTCTTCCGTTGCCGGTGCCTCCGTTGTTTCCTCGGAAGGAACTTCTGCGATTTCTCCTGTTACCTTTGCAATCTCCTGAATCTCACCTGTTGCTACTGCGTCGGTTGCTGTTGCCTCTGCAACAACTGCCGCTGGTGCTACATCCTCCGGAGTCGCATCGACTGTAAACACGTCTCCACCATTTTCTTCAATATAGCGATCTACGATTGATGTAATACTGACGTTAGCATCGGTATATACAAACTCGTCTGCCAACGCGGTATATGTGTATGTACCCATGGACGAAGCGAAAATGCAACCTGCCGCCGCTACCGCCAACCACTTTACGGATGGTCTTTTCATGTTCTTACCTCCAATTTGTTACAAATATGTTACAACTTATTACATTGCCCATTATAGCAACCTGTAATATTATTGTCAACCAGTTTTTGGATGTTTTTTCAAAAGTTCACAATTTCTTCGCATTTTCGCTACATTTGCGAGTGTTTTTCGATTTCATTTTCTGTAAACTTATTCTTTTTAATGGTTCACATAAAATTGTTACATTTTGTAACAATTCGAAATATTTGCTACATGATATTGAGGTTCCATGATATAAAATACAATATATAGAAAATGGCGCAGGATATCCTGCGCCATTTCTTATATACTTGTCACCAATATTGTTCTACGAGCTTCTGTGCTTCCTCCTCGGTTTTGTCATAGGATTCTATCAATTCCTGAACCGCCTGTTCCTTTGTGGTGCACAATTTCTTCAACAATTTAAATATTACCCTAACGCTTTCCTCTCGCTCTTTCTGCAATTCTTCTTCTGCCTGATCTGCTCGTTCCCGTTCTCTCTTCGTATTTGCACGCTCTTCCTGTATATTCATTGGCTCCATATTCTCAAACCAGTTTCCCATGCTCTCGCCTCCGATCATTT
>CAVKUW010000030.1:0-8679 GCA_963659815.1 Butyricicoccaceae bacterium | reverse complement strand
ATGCAAAAGCTGTATCCAAAAAAACTAAAGAATTGATTATTTTTTATTTTAATTTCAGAATCGTCAGTAATCACGCCATTAACACGAATTCCAATCACTTCTTTGGGCGGTATCAATTTATATCCGTCAGCAGTCTTTATAATCTGCATACTCCATTCACCAATCCGTGAATCATCTATGCGAATATCCGATTTGGAATCTGACCCAATCAAGAAATTGTCGTTTTTTGAAATATCAATATAAAGATCATAATCTTCTCCGACTACGGGATATTCTACTTCTGGCATAATTCCAAACATCAGATTCCCAATTTGATCACAAATATAAATATTATGTCCTAATACAAGGCAAGCCTCGCTCTCTGATAAGCAATCTTGACCTGTCACATAGGCTCCACCTTGACTGGTAACTACATAATTACCATCTTCCCGACAATAAAGCCACACCCGAAAGTCAGTTTGTTCATTGCCCTTTTCAAAGCGATATGTACATTCTGGATATGTACCGATAGATACCCCTGATTTGTCTATATCTTCAAAAGGGATCTCCATATGCAACGACTCATGAAATATCACTACCTTATATGCACAGTCATTCCAAATTTTATTTTTATTAATTGTCTGACTTACTACATAAGATACAGTAAAAGAATCATCTGCAAGTGTTATTACATCTCCCTCATGCAATTCATACACCATGCCTGCCTGAATTGAATATCCATTAATTTTCGTTCCATTTGCACTTTGAAGATCTTCTACACCATAATTTCCATTTTCCATATGATGGAATTTACAATGTATACGACTTATCGCCTTGGACGCTTTGATTACACCATCACACTTATCTCTTGATTTACCAAGTATATACGCATCTTTACTAATGCAAAAATACTCCTTTTCATTTAAAAGTATCATATTTTTGGTATACATAATTCCTATCCTATCTACAGACGCTTCGCTTTAATCATTTGATTTATTGATCATTTCATTCCGCAATTATTATATGTCCACGTTCTTCAGTTGCATACACAAGTTCTGTTTATAAACGTTCGCGTATCGTTTTTTGAGTTCCACAGGAACAGGTTGTCATATATCTACCATTTACTCTGTGACACTGCGGACACACCCACACTCTTCCTGTAGAAATATCGCGTTTCATTACTTGTACTTTATCTTCTGCGATCATACACTGTATTTCTATATCATCAAATTCCGGCTCTTTCGGCTTGATAAACAATGTAATAATATATGCAAATAAGCCAAATAAAAAACCAAGTACATACCACGCTGCTGATTCTCTTCTTTTTTTCTCCATCACAGAACCACATACATAAGCCCACACACATGACCATAACAGCATAAAAACCAATCGCATTTTCTCTCCCCCCCTTCTTTATAAACAAACTATTAATCTTTGCATTTATCATTCTCTGATTTTTTCATACCACAATTACATATAAATACATGTCCAGAATTTTCCATGCCACAATTATTGCATTCCCATGTTTCAACAACAGGTTTTGTTACCGCCTGCGAAATAACCCTCGGTGGTTTCCGTTCCCCACATGAGCATACATATACTTTTGAATCATTAATTTTTTTACATACTGGGCATACCCAAACACGACCAGACTCAATGTCACTCTTCATTGCACGTGCTTTATCTGCCCGTACAATTCTTTCAATATCTACTTTGTCCACTTCTTTTATCTTAGGTTTTATAAACCACCACGCAACCAAATATGCCAATCCCCCAAATATAAAACCAAGCACATACCATGCTGTTGGATCATAGTTCTTTTTTCTCACTTCTTCCCCACATACAAAGGCCCAAAAAATTCCTACAATAATATATAAAATTCCGACTATCATTGACGTCCTCTCTCCTCTAGTTCCCTTATTTTTTCATATGTTGTACTCTCTTTTATAGCTTTGGAATAACTAGGCATCCAACCCTGTACCATATTAAATAAATCGCTCCATTCCTTAAGCTTATCAAGACCATCTTTTGTATCTTTTATAGCATCTGGAAGCATTTGATATTCAAGCATATTTTTTATGGAATCTGTTGAAACTTTTGTTGAAACTTTTTCTACAATAAATGTCGCCAAAAATCCTACACCCGTATATATCGCCTTCGCTCTGCTTCCCTCCTGGAAATTTACTATTGCTTTTGCTTCTCTATCAGTATCCCAAGTTGTAACTAATTTTCCCGCATCGCAAGCTTCCGAACATTGATTAATATTATAAATTGCAGAAATAATGCATATAGCTTTGAACAATGCAAATACCTTTGCTGTCGGACTAAATGTGTATGCTATCGCTATAGCCGTTTTATATGCATAATGTATTTGCTTATCTTCCTTCTGCTTATTTTTATGTACAGTTAATAGATTTTGCATCTGATCTACATCATGCCTTGCTTGATCTGATGAATAATTAATTTGCACATAATAATTTGAATACATTTGATTAATATTTGATAGTCCCCCAAATAATCCATTCTGAAAATTATTGCTTACCAGATTTCGACTTGAAATCACATACCCAAATCCAATTAAAAGTAAATCCGCCATCAAATTATTATATAATTCTACTTCTCTCTTTTATTCCTTATTTAGTTCTTATTCGACAGTACAGGCATTTTTATCTCATTTCAACCTTTATGTCGATTTTTGCAGATTGAGATGCAGTTTTTGCACAAGAACATCTTTTTTTCCAAAATATATATGATAAAATAGAACAGGCATTTTATTAAATTGAATTATTAAAAGGAGACTCCAGACTATGTATCATATTGTTATCTGTGATGATGATACTTTATTTATAGATCATATGAAATGTTTATTGCTATGCGCAGGACTTCCCTCCGAAGCCTGCAAATTCTACAGCTATCTTTCAGCAAGTGAATTCGAAGCAGATTTCGAGAATTTCTATACTATTGACCTGCTGATCTTGGATATTCAGCTTCCGGATGTAAATGGAACGATATTTGCCAAATCTTTTCGTGAGAAATTCCCAAGCTCCACGCTGGTTTTCTGTTCCGGGAAGCAGTCCCCAACACCAGAGTCATTTGAGTCTGAACCATACCGCTATCTGCTCAAAGAATGGTCAGATGAACATATGGTAGAGAAACTTACTTCGATCGTTGCTCATATTCAGACCGAGAAAGCAGAGCCTTTTATTCATGCCGGATGGTACAGCACGCGCTTAAAGCTTCCTGCCTCCGAGATTATGTATATCTCTCGTGGTCGTGGTTGTTCTAAGATTTATGCATCTCAGAAAAGTCCTTATTATGCTTATAACGACAAGATCCTATGCAAAAACTCCTTAAGCGATCTACATGCATTACTACATGATTTTTACTTTGCGTATGCACACAATAGCTATCTGGTAAATCTCAAACATGTAAAATCTTTAACCAAAACAGAATTAACATTATCTGACGGAAGCATCCTGACGATCTCACGCTCCAGACAAAAAGAGTTTCAGGCAATGTTTTTCCGTTATATGAAAGCGCAGGATTAGGAGGTCGTATGGACTATATCATCTTATTCTTCAGTTGCATTGCTGAGTACGTCATATTTTCGGACTTTTTCGATGCCTTTTTAACCATTCGTCCGAATTTTCAACCGCTTCGGAACCGCCTGTTGATTGCGATTCCTTTTAGCGGCATTTATTTTGGTATCAACACATTGCAGATTTCCTACCTGAATATGCTTTCTTTCATCTGCCTGTTACTCCTCTACTCGCTTCTTTATGAAGCCAGCTTAAAAGAGCGCCTGTTGTATATCATTTTTTTATGTGCTATTTTCTTCGGATGTGAATTTCTATTTGCAATTTTGCTGAACCTTCCATCCTATTTTGTCGGTTCCCACAGTGTATCAGAACTTTCTTCGATTCCATGGCAGGTATTTACACTGAAGCTTCTGACCTACCTGATCTGCTGCCTGTATAAGCAGACCTCTGTCCGCTCCTCCGCCCGCATGGATCGGAAGATTTTCGCGTGCTATTTGTGTATTCCCATCGCATGCATTGCAATGATGCTGCTCACGTATTATTCCGGTCTGGACTTCGCATCATCTCCACGCATGCGGATATTGCTCTGTGTATTTTTTGCGATCATGCAGTTTGGCAATATTCTGATCTTCCGCGCATTCCAGAAATACACGGAACAGCTCAATCACAATCTGCAGAACAGCCTGATCATCTCCGATCAGTCGCTTCGACTGAGTTATTATCAGAAGCTGCTCACAATGGATGAACATTTGCAGGAGCTGGTGCACGATACGACGCATTACATGAAAGCCATCCGCATACTGCTTGATGACGGGCATCCGGATCAGGCACTTGCACTCATTTCCGAATTGGATACAAAGTTAGATACAACCATCCTTACGCGCTATTCCCAAAATGATATTGTAAATGCGATTTTAACCGAGAAATCTGAACTTGCCCAATCGCAGAATATTCAGATGTCGATCGATGTACTCCCGGATATTACGTTTGCCGAATTGCCATCCGCGGACATAATATCTATTCTGTCAAATCTGCTTGATAACGCCATCGAAGCATGCCTTATGCGCGACAATTCTCGTGTTGTACAACTGACGATCACAAAGAAAAACGACAATAACTTCTATGTAATTATCGTGAGAAATACCTTTGACAAAGCACCGGTTTTACGCGATGGACAATTCGTCTCCACCAAGACGGACACGAAGCTGCACGGCATCGGCACCAAAAGTATCCGGCATGCAGTGGAGAACAATCATGGTTTTGTCAATTACTCTATTGAAGGAGGATTCTTCGTGGCGACTGTGGTATTACCGATATCATTAAACGTGTAGGCTGTGTCATAAAATGGCACTATCTGGTTTCTACCAAATCTCTTTCCACACGCCTAATCCTACGCCGTCTTCTGTGCCGCCAGCTCCTCTACGACTTCTATCGGAATGCCTGTGCTTCTGGATATTTCTTCCTTTGAGAGTTTCCCCAATGCAAGAAGCGTTCTCGCTGTGTCCCGAACCACCCGCTCCGCTGTCTCCTTTGCTACTTCTTCACACATCTCATCTAACACTCTACACATACGTCCTCGACCTCCTTCCGTCTCTTTTAAATATTTTACTTCATCCGCCAGTACTTTGCTATACATATCTTCCGATTTCGTACAATAAAAATCATGCATCAGCCGTCCAACCGGAGTTTCTACATCCTGATACTCGCCATTCACATATAGGATATGCAGCCCATCCCCAAACAACGCATTATCATGTTCCTCTATTCTGCGCTCTATGTGATAGACCGGCACACCTCGCGCATACTTATCGTTCTCTGTGATAAATATAACAAACGATTCCGGCAATTCGTCAAAATCCTTTCCTTTACCCAGCAGGTCACGATCTATCATACTTCCATGAAATCGCGCACGTCTGGCACCAGCGCCCTCCTCGGCTCTCTGTATCTCCACATCAAAATGCTCCTGGTTCCGATCAACCGCCTTTATGTCTAAGCGAATCGACCGTTTCGTTGCACTCTTATACTCTACCTGCGCCTTTGTCTCTAACACTACAATATCATTCCGTTCCAGCACAGTCTGTAAAATATATTCAACCGCTTCAATCTTCCCGTCCAACGCTTCTGAGAAAAAATCATCATCTATCAATCTCAGTTTATCAATCCGTGCCAAATACTCTTCCTGTGTCCGAAACCATGCTAACTGCTCATTTCCGGCTTCCATCTGTCTGTTCATCTCGGCCATACAACTCCTCCTGTATCGCCCCGGGGAATGGTTCATACATCTAATATTGTCGACACAAAAACCATAACACGCTGGTTCATACATTGTAAAGTGTAATATTTGAACATTTGCAAAAAGCACGTAGGAATGCGGGGTTGCGAAATTCGGTTCACAAAAGTTTCACAGATTTTTTGTTTTAAATGCTTCGGATCCTATCAGGTCAATCCATTTTGCCCATTTACAAAAAAACCGCCGAAAGCCCTCCGGCTCCCAACGGTCCAACATCCCTAATCTCTCCCGAAAATATCCCTCGTATAAACCTTATCCACCACATCATCCAGACACGCATCATACCGGTTCGCAATAATCGCCTGCGACATCGCCTTGATCCGCTTCATCACGCCCTGAATCGAACTCTGCCGGAAATTATCCGAATTGCTCTTCATCGTCAACCGGTAGACACCCACAACAACCGGCCTCTCCTTCGACACATCATACTCTGCACATTGCACCATTGGCAAGCTTTGACTTATCACTCACTCCACCGCCCAACAACAAATCCATATTGCTATGCTGGATATAGAGGAAACTTCCTTATAGATTTTTTCTATAATTGTATTGTCCATTTTAGATATTATATTAATTTGCAATCTTTCAAAATTTTTTTAATTGCTTCCCATACCGCTAAAGATGGATTCTCTTTGTAATACGAAAATCCTTTATACTTTTGCAGAACATACCCACTTGCGTCATTATTTCCCATTATCTTTTCACTTCGTTCCACCGCTTTTATTACATCTGCTAATGAAAGTTGTTTAAGGCATCGTTTGAAATTGTCTTCATGTTTATACTCATCCATGCTTTCAAATGCTTCACCATATGCCCTATTAATGTATGGTAAATAATTTTTCCTATGTATAAGGATTCCGAAGCAATCCGTCTTATGTAAAACAATCCATAAATCAAAAGTAAAGTTGCTATAACCAAATTTATAAATTATCTGTTTTCCCAGTCCCATAGCAGACTTCTTTCGATCCATGGTATCCTTAAACTGTTTTACATGCACTTCTTCATCGCTTTCATAGTCAGAAAAATGATATATCTCTGTTTTTGATGTTGTCAACAAACCTTTCGCTCTCTTTAATGGAT
This sequence comes from Butyricicoccaceae bacterium, assembly GCA_963659815.1. Classification (GTDB taxonomy): domain Bacteria; phylum Bacillota; class Clostridia; order Lachnospirales; family Lachnospiraceae; genus Coprococcus_C. The sequence continues at coordinate 1,791 of CAVKUW010000030.1, read as the reverse complement.
CCTTTTCAATTTTACAATCAATTGCCACCTTAAACGCTGCTTCTTCTGTCGAATTAATTAAATCTCTTAACCACAGCAAATACCACTCTTCCGTTTCCCCTTCTACACTAAAAAAGTATTTTTTAGAACTTTTTCTATTAGCCATTATTCTCCTCCTTTGAAAGTTGATCTTCAAATATAGGAGAGAAATCAATATTTTTTATAGCTCCATACTGACTCACAAAATAATTCTTCATATAATCGTCATTTTTTCGTACCCCATTTTCACCCGCTGTTCCAAAATCTGATAATGAATAGATCTCACTAAGATGTGTATCATCATCCTTTTCAACAAATTTGATTTCGTCACGTCTGAATATATTGGAATTTAAAAAAATAGGATTATGAGTATTAAATATAAGCTGTGCATGCTTTTTATTTATATCATCATTGTGAAAGATACTTATTATACTCATCAAAGCCATTGGATGTATTGATGCATCAAATTCATCAACAACGAGTGTTCCTCCTGTAGCTATCGCTCTTAATACTAAAGGAAATAAATTAATGAATCGAACAGTTCCAAATGACTCAAATACATCCGCTAAAACAGCTTTTACTCTTGACTTGTCATTTTTATCCTCAAAAATTGAACAAAGTTTCGCTTCACCATCATCCCCATTTGCAACATAAGCGACAGAATTAGAATTAATACCAAAAACCTTAGCAGCCTCATTTATAGTTTTTTCAACAAAAATCGTTTTCTTCTGCGGATCAGAAAATCGTCTAATTAACTGAATTGAATCTGCTCTGTAGATAACCATGAATTTTTCAGTAAACCAATCCATTATTATCTTTGACATACTCTGAGAAATCAATAATTTGAATCCATTTGAAAGAAATAATTCGTCTTCTGATAAACTCTGATTTGCGACTAAATTTATTGTATCTATATTTTCTATTGTTTGAGTTGATATATAGGATTTTAGCTTTTTAAAATCGCCAAATTTTACTTTATCGGTTCGTTCAAATACCATTTCCTCGTTAATCAAAAGTTTCTCGCTTTTAACCAATCGTTGAGCAGTATCATCTAAAAACATTCCAAATAAAGCACTTAGTTCATAGTCAAATTTTATTCCTTTTTCAAGGAAAGATATCTTGAAAATTACCGGTTTTATTTCGTCAAGAAGATTATTAGGAATCAATTCTAAATTATATACAGCCTTATTAGGTGAATTTTGCTCTTCAGCATTACGAATATTTCCTCGCAAAACAATAGATCGCAACACATCCATAGCACCAATGATATTTGTCTTTCCAGACGCATTCGGGCCATATATCACAGCGGAACACAAACCTGTCACGCTCTTTTTTCCTATTTTTTCTTTAAGAATACTATAATCCAATCCATGTTGTTTAGGTGCCGGAATCATGGAAAATTGTGCATTTTCTAAAAATGATTTATAGTTTTCTACTGAAAAATCAAGTAACATCACAACACCTCCCATATAAATAGTGCACAGTAATATAATATCATTTAATTTTTCTTTTGTCAAAAACCTTTTATTCTGTTTTGCAAAATTATTGCAAAATGGCATAAAGTTACTATGCTATTATTTATATTATGTGTATTATTTTGCAAAATATCCGCAATTTTTTGTCTATTGGATGCCTGTTTATGCTAATCTAAATTTAGGTCATATGGCTCATTGAAAATTAGGTCACTCCAAGGCCTTTGTGTTCGGAAAATATATACTTGTGAACTTCCTTCTTTTTTACGCCTGACGCATTTTCTTAACGAATAGAATCGAA
>CAVKUW010000029.1:0-22960 GCA_963659815.1 Butyricicoccaceae bacterium | reverse complement strand
GCATACATGATCCGGTAATATACGATCGAATAGTCGCGCACATACTCGCAAAGCTGCATATATCCAAACAATTCCAGCGTCATAGCTGCAACGCCCAAGATCATCGCAATCGTCAGATTCTTGAGCGGCATCCCCCGAAACGATACACTCGACTTCTCATAATCCTTGAAGTCCGTCAGGTTCACCTTGCCGTTCGGCGCATAGGTGAGCAGACAGTCCGATGCTCCACAGAAAATATGTCCAATCAATCCCAACAATAACATGAATTTCATTTGTTCTTCCCTCCCATAGTGTGGTAGTTAGTTTCTTCTAACCATCATTATTCTACCACAGGGGCGGGGAAGAAAACAAGAGGGATTGCCAATGCAATCCCTCTTTCAACAATCAATCTTTACTTCTCAGTGCTTCTTCCATAATTTCATCTTCATTATATGCCGGTGCATATTTTATAACGATTTCATATAATGGCTGAATTGTTTCCGCGTCCTCTTCCAACTCATCCGCCATCTCTTCCAATGTTTTATTTTTTCGTGCTTTTTTGATAATTTGACTTACCAATGTCCGCATATGTCCTTCTTCACGTCCGATCTCCATCATCGTCCGTTCATGTTTTTTCTCATCATATTCAAATAAACTCATACTGACTACCTCCGCTTTATTTTTCTTCAAAAAATCAGCCAATATATTTTCTTTGATACAATCATTTACCGCCTGTGTGACTGCCTCTGTCAGTGGCATCATCTTCTGATTTTCGCGGATCTTTTCAACGAACTGCATATAACCATACAGCGATGGACAACTTTTCAGCAATTCATCATTATATCCGGGATTGATATTGATCTGTACGACAATCAGCTCCAAACTTGGATGTTCTTCCTTGTTTGCATATGCATCGGACAGGCGCATCTCCCTTCTTGCAGGCTGCTTATCCAGTCCATTGTAAAATATGATAAACTTCGGATTTGGCAGGCGGATGATGCGCGGGGAGTAGATATCCTCGTCTCTATAAAATAACGAATATGTCCGTGCAACATAATCCAGATCACGCAGTGGGATATTCGGATTCACCGTAGATTGATGCTCATACAGATTGAGCCGCATGTCAATCACACATGAAATATCATTTTTCACAGTCATGTAAATTGCATTTTTAAGCGTTGTAATTTCCAATTCTTCCGGATCTTTGTAGCACGTTCCGTTAAGCGCATTATAAAGTGACAATAATTCTGTTTTCTCCGAAAATAACATCCGGAATACCGTGTCTTTGTACTCGCGGTTTGCCACCAGCGGTTTTTCTGCAGATTCGTTCATACAGTAAATTGCTTGCGCATTGCAATTGTTGTTGCCGATTTCATGCCTCTGTGTTTCGTGGTTCTTGTTCATAAAGTTTCCTCCATTTCTGAGCGCTTCGCTCTATGTGCAGGAGGAAATAAAATCTCCTAATCTCAAAGTCCATTTCCTCTCTGCTTATGTTGTAGTGTGAATTCAAAGCATCGAAGTTCTTGGATTCTAAGATAATAGATAAAAATAGAATTGAAATTTAATGCTTTGGTTTATCCTAACATACACATATGGAAATGGCAAGCAAATTTTACGATTTCAGTCTATGTACGCGCCCCTGATAATACACGAATTGTTCCGCCGCCTGAAACAGTCCTGACATAAAATAATATAGCCCGATTCCAGATGGTATCACGCATATAAACATGCCATTCATAATAAGCATGGCAACCATCATTCCAATCGATGGTCGTTGCAGCGTAAGCGGTTCAAATCTATGAAAATAAGGATATAACTGTGGCAATAACTGAATCAATAACGTCGCAATCGGAAGTATCAACCACGGATCACGCGCCAGCAACGATGGTACCCACGGAAGCAGCATTGTCCTCACGTTCACTGCTGCCGTCTGGCGGATGGCATGATACAGACATAGCATAATCGGAAACTGAATAAGAGACAGCAGACATCCTTTTGCACCTGTGCCATCCTCTTTGCCAAGCTGCTCCATTGATTTGCGTTGTTTCAGATTTAACGGCAGCAATAGTAGTCGCACACAGACCGTAATCAGAATGATTGCAATTCCATAATCATTTACGATACCATATAGCCAGCCAATCCATCGCTCAAAGAAAGAGATCCAGAGATTCATCTGTCTTCCCCCTCTCCAACCGTCTGTGATTTCTGGGTATATTTCTTTTCTGCTCTCCGGTATCTCACAAATCCGTACGCATAAACGCCAATTATAGCGAAACACATGCCAAGCAGCCAGATATTCAGTGTCGTTTTCCCACTCGTAACTTTGACAATGTGCATAACCGGACATACGAGTGCAATCCCCCAGAAGAAAACAGAAAATAAAATCGAGCCCCATTTGTGTTGATACATCCAATACCAGAATGGTTCTCCCCGAAATGCTACATCTCTTGTGTAGGCAGACATATCCTCCATCAGTTCCGAGATGCACGCAAAGCGCACATCCTTCTCCTCTTCCTCATAGACATAATTCAGATAAGTCTCAACCTGCGCACCATCCAGCTTCGGATGATCTTCCTGCAGCAACATCCGGCAAAGCTGAAGGGAGCCATTCAGATTCTCAATCTCTTCCTGCAACATCACTTGCTGGCGAAGCAACACCTCTTTCGGATCTGCCTGTTCATGCAGCAGCAGATACACCGTCTCAATCGGAATTCCCATTTTCCGGTACAGCAATATCGTTTTTACCTGCAGCACATCCTCCTCTGTATAATCACGATACTGGCTGTCCTGTTCCCGTTTCGGCGCGAGCAGTCCCTTTCTCTCATAGAAACGGATGTTGCTGATATTCAGCCCTGTACGTTTTGCAATCTCTCCAATTCTCATGCTTTTCGTTCCTTTCGTGTTGGTCTATATGCGATTTATACAGCATGCACCAAGTGCAGAGTCAATAGATTTCTTAAATTATATCAAAAAAAGAAAAGACCACTAAACTTTTAATCTAGTGATCCTTCTATGATTCTTATAACTGATGATAACTCGGTCGCATTTGCTCAAACGTACATATCTCTGAAAATCCTAATGTTTTTAATTCCTGTTTTGTTTCTTCTATATACGCCCCCAGATGATCTGGTTTGTGGCTGTCGCTACCGATCGTGATAATACGTCCACCCAATTCATGGTATAACTTCAGGATATCTCTTGACGGCGTAAGATCCTTCAATCCATAACGATGGCTGGATGTATTTACCTCTATGCCTTTGCCATCTTCAATTACGATTTCCAAAATTTTTGTAATCAATGGTTTCAGCTTTTCAAATGGATATATTCCTGCCTCATCATATCGCGTGATCAAATCCATATGCCCCAATACGCTATAATTATGGTAATGCTGCACCAGATACAACAGTTCCTCGTAATACCGTTCATTATATTCCTGCTGTGTCCGTCCCTTCTGAAAATCCTGCGTCCAGAATTCCTTATCTTCTACTTCATGCACCGACAATATAATAAAATCAAATGGATACTTTGCAAATAAACTCTCATATTGATCAATGGTGTGTGCCTGCATTCCGAATTCCAATCCCAGTTTCAGTGATATTTTCTCTGCATATTTCTCCTGCAATTTGCAAAAGTTCTCATAATAACGGGGATAATCCACATTTGCCAAAGGCATCTGTTCCGGCTCTCCCACTCCACCTTTTCGATAAAGCATCCCCTGCGGATCGTCCCAGTCTCTTTTTATTCCATAATCCACATGATCGGTAAAACACAGCTCATCCAATCCAAGCGAAATGCCATCCTTTACAACCTGTTCCATCGGATAAACCGAATCGTCACTAAATTCCGTATGCACATGATAATCAGCCAGCATATTACGCAACCTCCTTTACTTTTCTCAACAAACTCTCATGCATTATAATCATCAAGATCAAAATAACCACCAGATAAATCGGTAGTACAGAGACATTGATATACTCTGCAATCATTCCAAACAGCGGCGGCATCAGACAGGTTCCCACATATGCACTAGCCATCTGCACACCAATAATTGCCTGTGATTTATCTGCTCCGAAATGGGCTGGCGTGGAATGAATAATACATGGATAAATCGGTGCACAGCCTAATCCGATTACCACAAATCCAATCAGCGAAACGGTTGCCGGAAATGGCAAACTCATAACCAAAATACCACACCCGATCAAACATTGTCCCAGTCTTACCATCTGAATATCATTTAATTTCATTGTAATAAATCCACTTACAGCCCGCCCGAGTGTAATTCCGATAAAGAACATGCTCGCATATTTTGCTGCTGTTTCTGATGGAACGCCTTTGTATAAAACCAAATAGCTACTTGCCCATAGTCCGGTCGTCTGTTCCAGCGCACAATAGCAGAAAAAACAGACTAATATCTCCTTTACGCCTGCTACACGCAAGACTTCCCGTAGCGAAAGCGCTTTTGCTTCAATTTCGTTGCCCTCTGCATCCGAACTGTTTTCCCGCTCTTTCCATAGCGGAAGACTCATAAATAAGATTGCAGTTAATATTATCTGGATGATACCGATACTTCGATATCCCATATTCCATGTTGAACCGCCTGTCATCACCCATCCCATAATATATGGTCCTACGGAAGCGCCAACGCCCCACATACAATGCAGCCAGCTCATATGTCTGCTCTTATAATGCAAAGCAACATAATTATTTAACGCAGCATCCACACTTCCTGCTCCCAAGCCATACGGAACCGCCCATATACACAGGTGTATAAATGAATGGCTTATCGAAAATCCAAACAATGCAACTGCTGTCATGGCGACACTAAACGCAGTTACCTTTCCCGTCCCGAGTTTTCTCGTCAGTCTGTCGCTCTGCAAACTGGAAATAATGGTACCTGCCGCAATGATCATCGAAATGATTCCTGCATAAGAAACCGGCACCCCTAACTGCGGATACATCGTCGGCCATGCCGATCCCAGCAATGAATCCGGCAAGCCTAAACTAATAAACGACAAATATATAATTGCCAAAAGTAATTGAACCATTTTTATCCTCCTGATGAATTGTTTTTTATATTATATCGCCATATTTTTCTTGCTTCAATTTCTAAACCGACTTATAATATAACAAAACCGCCAAAAGGAGATTTTGTCAGATGAGTTTACAGATATGTGGATTGAATGTATCCAGCTCGCAAAAAGAATTACAGCCCCACGGAACCATTGATTTTCCATGCGCAGCTTATGAATCTGCACACAGCGACAATGCTTCTGATATCATTCCGTGGCACTGGCATGAAGAATTAGAAATCGTATATATAAAAGAAGGAACCCTGAAACTACAAATTCCGGCAAAAGACTATGTTCTAAACGCAGGTAATCTGGTAATCCTGAACGCCAATCTGCTTCACTCTGCCATCGGCGCACCTTACGGAAAACTCTGTTCCCTTGTTTTTTCTCCATTTTTGCTTACCGGAAACAGTTCTTCTGCCTTCTATGTCAAATATCTGCAGCCTTTGCTTGCATGCCCCTGCTTCACATTACTACAAATGGCGGGAGATACTTACGTTGATTGGTTCCAGACCGCATTTCATGCACTAAAATATGATATCTTTGCGTATGAATTTACAGTTCGCGAGTACCTTTCCAAGCTGATGCTCGTATGTTTTCAGGAATTGCAATCTCAATTTCATACGGCTGGCAGTGTCGGCAATCAGGATTCCATTCGACTCACCAAAATGTTAGACTTTATCCAAAATCACTATGCTGACTCCCTTACTTTGTCTATGATCGCAAGCTCTGCAGACCTTGGCGAACGGGAATGTCTGCGTTGCTTCAAACGCACGATCGGAGACTCCCCGGTACAATACCTCTTAAAGTACCGCTTAATGCAAAGCGCCAAACTGTTACTTGAACAGCCGTCCGCAGATATTTCGGAGATTGCGCTTGCATGCGGGTTTGATTATCCGAGTTATTACTCCAAACAATTTAAGCGATATTACAAATGCTCGCCCAAAGATTACCGCAAGCAACCACACTGACAATTCCGTCAAATATATTTCCAAATCTTATTTATTCTGCCGTGCCGCCCTTCGCCACATACTCCGCAAGCGTTAAGTTCTCTGCTTTCATCCGCGCGCGCATCTTCGCATAGGTTGCACATGCGTTTTTTCCACTGCTGCTGTAAAATGCGCACACACCGCTCTCGCATAGGATAAGGAATCCTGCACACCATGCAAATTCCTTCATCGGTGGTGCTGCAAGCACCAGCTCCATCAATAAACCGCCAAATGTGCAGACAGAAAATACAAGCACATTCATAATCAAACTTCTTCGGTAATCGTACTGCTTATCCAGCTTCTCCATGAATTCTTCTTCGGATAATGGCGTCTGACCCTTTCTCCTGCGCCGCTCATTTTTCTTTGTCCACTGCTTCAGCCATGCTTCCGGCAATTCCCGGCTTACCGACTCTTTGACGCCGCCAAAGAACGAAAGCTTCGCTTCCTTCGGCTTCCGTATGCTTCCATATTTCTTATGGTTCGTAACTGCATTTACGATATAATATACGACGATGTAAACAGCCGGTATCGTAACTGCAACCCACGCCGGTACATTGATGGAATACCGGTTGGCAAGTACACAAGTAATTATAACGCTGGCAAGCAACAGAACAATATAGATGGCATTGAGCGCGGTCGCGTTTACCTTCCGCTTCTTCACGAGTGGTCGGATCAGAAGATATATAATCAGAATCGACAAACTACCACTCAGTCCACCGAGCACAATGGCACCAATGTCACCGATATCGCTGCTCGACAGCACGCCATCTCCGATGACAAGATCCAGAATTACAAAGACCAGCATAATCCACGCCATACGATATAGCGTCTTAAGAAAATCTACGAACCGGTTGCCAAGCTTGTACTCACTGAAAAAAATCTCACAGAATCCCTCGATATCATCTCCGACAATCATCGAAACCGGCTTTCCCTCCTACGCCATAAGCATATGGTCTAGCAGTTCCATCATCAGTTCACTCTCAGTATCTTCGCCGATCAGATTGCTTGTGCTGTACATCTGTACCTTCTGAAATGCATCTTTGTATTCGCCCTTCAGCCTATCCTGTAATAAAACATAATCTGCTTTCATTCGTCTCACTCCTCCATCCTTAATATTTTCTTTGCACTTTCCGTAATACTCTTATAACTCTCGCAGAATTCCTTCAGATGCTTTGTCCCTGCATCGGTCACCGAATAATATTTCCGGATCGGTCCAAGCGGTGATTTCTCCTTGCGGCATTGGATATAACCGTTCTTCTCCAGCCGTGTGAGCACCGGATACATCGTTCCTTCGCCAAGCCCAGTGAATCCGGACTCCGTCAGTCGTTGCAGAATCTCATAGCCGTATGTCTCATGCTCTGCAATCACCGATAGCACGCATCCTTCCAGAATTCCTTTCATTAATTGTGTATCTATCATGATAGTTCCTCCGTTATGAGGCAGCTTCCGCATTTCTTCCGAATCGTCTCCTGCCTTGCTACTTTGTATCGCCAAGTAGTATGATAAGAAAATACCACAGCTACTTTGTAATGTCAAGTAGCTGTGGTATTTTAATTTTTCATCTTATAATGCAGAAACTTCTATTCCGCATTTCTCGCAGATTTTCTGTAGCTTCTCCAGTTTCGTTGTCATCACTGTCATAGATTTAAGATTCGGAAACTGACGCAATTCCACCTCGGTCAGCTTATCTATATCAAATCGTTCATCCTCGCCGTCCCATAATGGCGCAATGTTTTGATATATCTCATTTCCTCCGTCCATGCATATTGCCGTAACTCTGTCCGCATACATTACCGGTACCGGCAGTTCCTTGAAAAACTGTACCGCGGCCCTGACATTTTTGTCGGTTTCTAGATTCCAATGTGCTTTCTTAAAATCCATATACTCATAAATATCAAAATACGGCTTTAAGATTTCCTGCTCATACATTAGTTCATTGACCACTGCCAATTTGAAATTAAAGGAATCGAATGAAAGAGTCTCCTCATAGGTATTCTGTATTGCATAATTCTGTGTCGTCTTCGGCTTCCTTGGTTTATATGCAATATCCAACGATTTCAGAAACCGGTCACCCGCATAGTTTGGCTCGTCATCCTTGCCACCGACATATGCACCAACATGTGCCAGTTCAAGCTCCCCATCCGCCGTGCGAATACAATCCTGATAACATCCCATGAATCGATTCAGGACATCATGCTCTTTCTGCTTTCCGAAGAAGGTTACATTTCCGACATAATGCTGTGCAGGCTTGATATCCGCATTAGTAAGCTCGTCCGCTACATGCAAATATACGCTCGTAATCCGATGCTCCGCATCCTTGTATGCCCGCTGCTTTTTCAACCACACAACATTTCCCTCTTCAAAATAAATTCCCAGTTCATCATATATGTAATAATTGTGGTTTTGCGCATTCTTCTCGATCCGTGCATCTCCAAGTACGGACTTTACTTCCTCGTAGGACATCGGAAATGTAAGTACGTTTCCGTTGATTGCTATTTCGTTGTCCAAGATATCGATATGATTCATAGATATAGGTTTCCTCCTCAAAAAAGCTCCAACATATTATCCAGATAAATTGCTTCCCTCACATGAATCTGATACTCCGGCTTCGTCATGTAATAAAGCAGGAATTCCAACACCAGCGCACTTCCCAGTCCACGTCCTTCAATCTTGAAATTAGAAAATCCCATCGGCAGATAGATGTCTTTTATCGCATCGATTCCAATAAATCCGGAATTCGACATCGCCTTTGAAAACCGGTATCCCGGTTCCGATTCTGGTGCCATGCATCTATGATCCGGTGCTTTTATGCCAAGTGCTTTCCGGCTCACATCCTCATAACATACTTTCCGTTCTTTGCACCCAAACCAGCAACATTCATTGCACAAAAACTCAACCTTCGCCTTTTGCTCATCCGTCAATGTATGCAGATCTTCATACCGTTTATTCAGCCGGAAATCCGGCACTACATACTGAAACTCATCCCGTTTCAACTCATCTCGGAATTGTTCAAACTCCGTCAGAACCTTTGTGGTTGATGAGACAAGATACAATCCCGGATACTGACGCTTCAGATACGACAGTAATAAATCCGAATGCACAATCACGCCATTTTGCACGGTTCCACCTTTCTCAAATAACGCGCAGAATGCATTGCATTTCTTGTCAGATAAATGTTCTTCCTGCAGCAACGAATTGCTGAACGTCAACCTCGCCGAAATACCATATTCCTGCGTCAGATGTAGCACTTCCTGCGCACTGTGATCGCCGTCTCCGATCCGTCCGCCGCCCCAAATACAATCCGCCGGTGCCCCATAGATGGAGCCAATCTCACACCATTCGTAAAAATATTCCCGGTTCTCACGGAATAACGGCAGAAATAATTCGTATAACTCATAGAATTCAAATAGCCCCGGAAGGTGGTAATATGCAATTTTCTGCGTAGTTTGCTTCATCTGTTTTCTATCTTTTAATAGTATTATTTTTTTCGTATGGTATCAGGGTACTATGTTCTTTTTGTAATTGTCCTATTTTATCACAAATAATGTCATACAAATTATTATCTGTATAAGCAATTTTATCAATAACAACCTCATTTTCCGGAATCATACCACTGTTAAATTTTTGAGAATACATACCACACTCTTTTATATAAGACATTATTAACGTTATTTCTTCTTTTTCTCTTTAATTTATCAAATATTCCCATTATTTATCCTCTATTTTCTGTACTCCCCTGCTTATCCATGTAAATGTGCGCCGCCTTGCCACACAGTCGACAAATCATTATATATTCTTCTGCGTTTTCGTCCACGATTTCAAAGCCTACATTCTTATACATCTTTACGGCATAATTCTGTTTTTGAACAGCCAACGATGTCTTCTTGTATCCAAATGCTTGTAATTCTGCAAGCATCCTCTTCATCAATACTGTGCCAATCCCCTGTCCTCGATATTCCTTTAACAATGAGATTGCAAATGATGGAGTTTCGTCATCAACATGTCCATAGTCATTCATAATACGAACCCATACAGCACCTACGATTTTGTCATCAGATTCTGCAACAAAACAAATATCTCCATTCCTTTCCCCGAACCCCTCAACATAAACCTGCAATTCCGGTTGATTAATTATTTCCGTTGGTGGTGCCTCAACACCTTCAGGAATAAAAATAGCCTCATATAAAAATATATCTAATATCTTTACTTCTTCTTTTTTCAATTTTCTTATAGTGTAATTCATAAAAACCTCCAATTCATAGATATCTATAAATCAGTTGTCATTCCACACATAAGTCCACCTCCATATCTGGCTAGTTCTATTCATCATTCATTTGACGTATTACTATTCTTATCTTCCTGACTGGTAAATAATAAACATTTACTCTTGAGGATATGGTTCGATTCCCAAAGAATACTTCACCTCGTCACACAATTCTTCATAGGATAAATCATATGGAAATGGCTCTGCATCATCCATAATGTTATTCATTAGCTCATCCAAATCCCAACATTCTATTACAACGAAGGGCTTTTTGCTAAAAAGAACTTCATCCACTCTGAAAAATAATCCTTTATATGTAAATACTGATCGCTCAGAATGATGCGTTTCTTCAAAATCGTCTGAATAGTTTGTTGTTTTAACCTCATAGGGTAAATGGATTTCGTATTTTGAAGCACCTAATTGAAGCATAATTTGCTCTATCGTATCTTTAACCGCTTCAAAATCAGCTCTTGATACATCTTCATACCACCACATCTTTGTCCCCTCCGCTACTTCCGATGTTACTCTCTAGCCTTTTATTATATGCAGTCAATCTTCTTCCCGAACGATCCTCTGTATGTTCAAATAAAAGCCATTGTTCACATTCCTCTTCATAATGCGGGTAAGCATTTGAAATATAGCATTCTATTCTCACACCGTTATCCATTTCAACGAACAAATCATTGGATTTATTAATGGATATGCTTGTCACTTTTCCAACCCGAAGATTAATAAAATCATTTATCGTTTTATCCATGATAATCCTTTCCTAATGAGCGGTTTCACCTAACACCCATATGTTATTCTGTAATTTCATCGGCAATGGTTAGAATCAAAAAATTTTATACTGCATAAAATTTTTATTAGGAACAAATCCAAAGTTCGAATATAACTTAACGCCCATATCCGACGCTGTGATTTGCACTGTTCCACAGCCATATTCTTTCGCATAATGAACAACGCGTGTTAAAAGTTCTTTTGCGATACCTTTTCTTCTGTAGTCCGGATCAGTAAACATGCTGGATAATAACCCTATCTTTCCACTTGGGCAGCCAAAATATGGCGGTTTCTCTACAAAAGACATACCACTCGTTCCAATAATCCTATCCCCGTCAAAAGCAAGCCAAGACACGAATGTTCCATCTCCCATATGGCGTATATAATACTGCTTTAATGCAGGTACCAAATCAATATCCTCCTTAGCACCTTCTTCTCTCAGTTGCTTTATCCGCATATCAATAAACGTATTCAGTTCTTTCTCTGTCAGTCTTCTATACTCTATTTTCATGGTATCCTCCCCTTGATTTTACTTATAATTTTCTCGTAATCCTTGGCAGCTAATCCACCCCATGCTTTATCTTCGCCTCAATCTCTTTCAGCTCAGTTATTCTATCTATCCTGATAATTGTCTTTATGTTATTATCGAAGCCATTAAACAGGCAAATCAATTCATATCCAATTTCCCGAAGTTCTTTGGCAACGATATTCGCTTCCAGTATATCGTAGTTTATTTCAGATGTAATCTCTTTTCCCGACAAAGAATAATTTATAACTTCACGTCGATATTCAGAATTTACCCTCTCCGCGTTCAATTGTTTTCCTGAACCAATACTCAACAAAATTCTATTAATTCCTTTTACAAAGCTATCTATTCCGATGGTATTGTCCAATAAAAAAGCAAAACCATTTTTCTCCAATTCTCTTATCCAACAGTCATAGAAAGTATTGAAATGTTCCTCATCTTTACGGTCAAGCAGCACATGATACTCCGGCAGAGTATTTATATCATATCGCCTGTCCGTAATTATCTCATTGAATGATTCGTAAAGTTTTGCATCTATAGTCCCTTCCTCAAAGACTAAATCATAACCATCATATTCACATGAAATGCTGAATAACTCCGGTTTCATCTGTTTTTTACTTTTTATAAAATCTATAAAATGTCTCACTTTTATGCCCCTTATTGAGTTTCAAACAACAAAATTCCTGTTATATATGCAAAGCAGGACAATTGACTTTCAATCAGCTATCCTACCTTATTCACCTCATAACTATTTATGCTTTTTCATTTTCCCGTGTTTCCAGCACTTCCGTGGTAATTGCATCTACATCATATTCTGGTGCATGCTTTTTCACAATATCGTAGAGGGGCTGGATATCTTCGACAGATTCTTCAAGTTCATCTGCAATCTGATCAAGTGTTTTGTTCTTCTGCACCTTTTTTACGACGGAAGTAACCAAATAATAAACTGCACCTTCTGCGATTCCAGAAGAATATCCCTCTGCACGTCCTTCTTCCACGCCATCGTTATACCATTCCCGCTTCGCATTCTCCATCTGTTTTTCGTATGTCAGATCAAACATCATACTTTTCTGCACATCCTCTCCGCGTTCCAGCAAAAAGTCTTTCAAGATATCTTCTGCAATGCAGCGGTTCACTGCATCTCTGATTGCAGTCTCATAATCCTTCTCGCCCTTTTTCGCCTTTGCAAGATTCTCATTTACGCTTGTGACTAAATAAATATCTGTTTTCTACCAATTTCTTGATGATTGTCACAAAATAAATCAGTTCCCGAAGTGGCATGTTGGGGTTATACGTCGACTGATGCTCGTAGATATTCAGAACCGAATCCATACTCACCACAAACGATGCATCATTGTGCACGGTAAGTGATACACCGCTTTCCAACGTATGAATCTCGATGATCCCCGGATCGGTGTACGAAGTCCCTGCCATCGCATTGTAGACATCCAACGCTCTCGCCCTGTCCTCCAACAACATACTAAACACGTCACTTTTGTACTCTCTGTTTGCCATATTTCGTCCTCCTTTGGCCTTCGCAGGAGAAATCCATCTGCAAACATAGACTTAAACTATCTTCCTTGAATACCCCTGCATCTTAAATTAAATGAATTGAATTTAAAAGCATGAATGTTCAAGAATAAATAATTTGACTATTCGTAGAAAGTAGCTATCTAGCAGCTACTATATGAAACTTATGCTTTGCTAGTAGGCTAACATAATCAAACTATGCCGTCAAGTATTTTTATATTTTTTGCAATTTTTAATATATTTTCTAAATATTTTTCGTTGGATAAACCGGGAATTGTCATTTAATCACTTGGTATCTAACAATGCTATCGGATGCCGAATAACCGTTTTCCATTTTTCAGGAGCAACTTTTCTTGCATCCGAAAGATAAATTTCATGATGCAATCTATCTTTTGAAAGATCATTTTCATACCCATTTTCCTGCAAATATGTATCCATGATTTCAACAGTCGTCAGTTCATCATCAAATGCTCCCAAATGCATAATTTGAACGCATAAGCCTTCTTCTATCGTGATAAATTCTGCCAACGAGCAATCCAGTTTCTTCTTTTTCGTAGTGGTTTCTACCGCCCAATCAAAATCCTTCTTCGTAATAAAATCCGGAAGTCTTATCACAGAAATCCAATTAAATGCATCCTTATTCGAGTAATCAATCCCATCAACATCATCCTGCCACCAAAAGCCTTCGAGCGGCGGCACAACATATTCGAAGAATCCTTCTATTTTGTAATCCGTCTTGTAACTCATCTTAAGTGTATATGCAACTGCATATAAAACGCCGATCGCCTGCTGATACGCACCATCCTTTTCATTCGGATTGCCTTTTCCTCTTACTGCGATATAGTTTGCCTTTGGAACATTCACTATCTCCGGCTTGTTCTTCGGCATATAAAATTCCTTGTATTCCTTCTTAAAATCAAACGCCATTTTTTCTCCCTTTTACAGCCTTTCGCTTCAACACCTCATACACTCCAAGCAATATACAGCCAACGGCATAACACAGGATATCTTTCCAATCAAATACGGAACCGACCAGAATGCTTAGGAAACGATTATCCTGCCAGCCTAATGCTTCCACAATATGGAACATCTGCAAAAACTCTACCAGTGCCGCAAAAATAAATACATACAGCGGTAACAGTTTGCATCGCTCCGGTACAAATATTCTTATAAACGTATATATCACAACCACAACTAGCACGTCACCAACATATGGTCTTACAAATGCATCATGCACATATATCGCAATCAACACTTCGATCAACAGCAAAATCACAGTTGCTATTGCATATCCGATTCGCTTCATGTTCTTCTCCGTTTTTCAAACAAATCACTTAAGACAGTATTGAATAATAAATCCCTTTTCCAGGTACTATTTAATCATTTTTTACATTTTCAGTACCCTCAATAGCATTATTTTACCGTCAACTTTTCCCTCTCACTCATAAAACTCCGTTCGTCGAAGCTGCGTATACGGACGTCCATTCCGTATCCTTTTTGCCTGTGTCAGATCTACATCTGCGTACACGATCTTCTCTCTGTCGTCTGCTTTCACAAGCACCTGTCCATCTGCATCTACAACGATAGATTCTCCTGAGAAGTGCATCTCGTCTTCAACGCCGACGCGGTTGCACATCGCAAGTATCACACTGTTTTGAAATGCCTGCACCCGCAGCTCCCATTCAAACATCTCCGATGGTTCTGCTTTTGTATTTACAGTAGGTATGAGAATAAGATCCGCTCCCTGCAAGGCTTCTGTCCGAATACTTTCCGGGTAATGCCGGTCAAAGCACACGACAATTCCAATCGTTCCATATTCTGTCTCAAAAACATGGAACCCATCATCCGACGGTGTGTAATAATCCTGCTCATAAAACTTCTCTGCCTGTGCCACATGCACCATCTTCTGAACACCCAGTATGTCACCATTCTTATCGAACAAAATGCTCGCATCATAAGGCTTTCCATTCTCCAGCAAATATAGATTTGGTACTGCCATGATGTGATTTTTCCGACACGCATCAGAGAATTGATGCACAATTTCGGACTCGATTGATACCTGATACCTCTGTACATCCTGTCCTGCATATTGTGGAAAGAATTCGGTCAATTGCACCTCTGGGAATAACACCAGATCTGCATGTTGTCGTGCCGCTTCTTCGATCGCACGCAGGCTTTTCTCCATATTTGATTGTACACTGCCCGCATTGGACATCTGCACCATCGCTATCCGCATAAAACCGTTACCTCAAATACCAGATTTCGAATACTTCACTTTCGTCGAAAATACCTAACTAATTCCCTTAAAATTCATACTTTCTTAGCTCACAATTCTTTATTCCAAATGCTGCAAATTCCTCGTTCGTCATATCCCGGAAATACGACTCAATAATACGGGAGATTCCGTTATGCGCAACCAACAGATACACCGTTCCGTCAATTTCCGCTTCTTTCTTAATATCATCCAGCAGATTATAGATTCTCTGGGAAAGCTTCAGCATAGACTCTCCACCATCATAACTGTTGACAAACTGCGCCTTAGCAACAGAAAATTCCGCACCATTTCGCGGTGTGGACTCATACCTTCCAAAATTCTGCTCCTTCAACCGCAATTCTTCCTCTGCCGGAACGCCGGTCACTTCCGCGATATGCTTTGCGGTATCTGCCGCACGCATCAACGGCGAATACAGAATCTTATCAATACGGATTCCTTCTGCCTTGATCCGTTCGCCCAATTCCTTTGCCTGTGTATGTCCAAGTTCTGTGAGCGCAATATCCGTCGCGCCACAGATTTTATTCTCTACATTCCAGATTGTCTGTCCATGTCTTGTAAAATAGAAGTATGCCATCGTATCCGTTCCTCCTGTTATATGCAATCGCCATTTCATATTGCATGTTTTCATTTTGTCTCTATACTCAAGATACTACCATATCTAATCCTTGAATTCCACCGCATGTTTCCGTTTCCAGATCGGGAAGAGATTCCTCTGACAGATATAATTCTCACGCTCTTTGATTCCAACCGCATGGAAAAACGTCTTCCACATATCGGTATATTCATCCTCATACTCTTCCGTCTTCCGAAGCGTGTCAAATTCCGCATCGGTCAGATAACGCAGATAATTCGTCCCGTCCTTCGGATGCACACATGCGGTCTTCCTTGTATCATCAATGATCATCCAATGTTCTGACGGCATACGGTCTGCGAAATGTCTGCCAACCAACATGATCACATCGCTTTTCGGTTCCAGATGGCACACGTAAACCTTCCCGTTTAACGATTGAAACCGCGCGAATTCCCGAAAATGATGGCTCTCATTTCCCACCTTCCGCCGCAGTTCCAATATCCGCATCACATGCGGATTCGTATAATAATCAAGCACGCGGCAGCCAACCGCGAATCCAACCCGCAGGAAATTATAGATTGCCTGCAATGCATCTTCCTCTGCGGAGAGTGTTGCATAATAGACATCCAGATACGCCTCATCCGAGATGTCTCTCCGAATTGAACGGATTACCTTCTCTGCCTTTTCCGCATCACCATCCACATGGATATATTCATCGAACATCGTCTGTTGAAATATCGGTTCTTTCTTCACTTGTATTTGATCGTGACCGATCCGCAAGGCTTCCACCCACGCATCATAGATGCAGGTCATGATATCCTCCAGCCGGTCTCTGCATGTATATATCTTCATATCTCTGTTATGCCGCCTTTACGATGAAATTCTTTTTAACTTGTCTCTGCATGTATATCTTTTCATATCTCCATCGCTAAACATATCAACCTCATTTTTAAATATATTACCTGCGTTTTGGATTTGTGGACTAATTCCGACATTCTACCCAATTTCTCACTATCTGTTCTTCTCCAATTGGGGGATTTTCGCATATTTCAATAATTTACCCATCTTTTTCTGTATTATTTTCTATTTCATTGGGTGATTTTTTCATATTTATTTTTTTACCCAATACACTCCCATATTTCATCTTACTATTGGGGGATTTTTGAAAATACCCAATTTTCTCACCAATACCTCCACCAATCTACGCATCAGCAAAGTTCATCTTACAACACTGGTAACAATCTATCCAATTCCAAAATCTGCCAGAGACATCTGCGTGAACGATTCGTTCGCATGCTCCGCCTTCCATATGTCCTTCTGGTCAACGCCGGTCAGCTGTCTTGTAATGTACCCTTCCTCAATCGGTGTGTGATACATCTGCTTGCCGCCGCAAGTAATGAAATATTGCGCCCGCTTCAATACGACTCCCATCTTCTTCAAGGATGCGAAATCCAGCCTGCCATAGCGTCTTGCATATGTGATCCGCCCTGCCGATTTCGGTCCGATGCCCGGCACACGAAGTAGCATGGCATAGCTTGCCGTCTGCACCTCCACCGGAAATTGATCCAGATGCCGCAGCGCCCAGTCACACTTCGGATCAACCAGTTCATTGAAATTCGGCTTTTCCTCCGATAGCAATTCACCCGCCTGAAATCCATAGAACCGAAGCAGCCAGTCCGCCTGATACAACCGATGCTCCCGCAGAAGCGGTGGCGGTGTTCCAATCTGCGGCAATACCTTATCTTCATTCAGCGGAATGTACGCAGAATAAAATACACGCTTCAAGTCAAATCCCTGATACAACTGCTGTGTCGTCTGCAGCAACGTATAATCGCTCTCGCCAGTTGCCCCGATAATCATCTGCGTGCTCTGCCCCGCCGGTGCAAACCGCCGCTTTAATTTCGACATATCGAGCGGGGCAAGCTGGTATGCGTTATCCCATGTCAGAGCGCTATCCAGAACCGTTCCATTCATCTTCGCAGCCAGACTCGCAATTGTATTCTGCACATCTGTCTTTCCAGTTACTGAACCTGTGCCATGATTCTTCCCTTGATCTATGCTTCCATATGCCCCCGCATCATCTCGCACAACATTTTCCGTTCCAAGTGCAGCTTCCTTCTCCTTCATCAATCCATCCGCAAACTGCTTCTTCGACTCTGTTCCGAAGATACTCTGACTCAGGAACTGATTGCCCTTGCTTCGCTCCATATGCGCGGATTTCCCGATTGCCATCCGATGCGACGCGATCGTATTCCGCACCTTTCCCATCGGATCTAAGATCGTCTGCATTGTCTTGTTTGGCGCCAGTGTCCGCAGTCCTTCCTCTGTCGGCAGCTCCATATTCACACTGATACGATCCGCCAGATATCCCGCTGCCGCAAGCAGTTCATCGGATGCGCCCGGAATCGTCTTGACATGGATATATCCGTTAAAATGGTATTTCGTCCGAAGCAGAAGCAATGTCTCGCACATCTTCTCCATCGTGTACGTCGGATTCTTCAGAACCCCGGAGCTTAAGAACAAGCCTTCAATATAATTCCGCTTGTAGAATTCCACTGTCAGCTCACAGATTTCCTGTGGCGTAAAGGTTGCCCACTTCACATCATTGCTGGCGCGGTTGATGCAGTATTTGCAATCATAGACGCAGTGATTCGTCATCAATATTTTTAACAAGGAAATACATCTTCCATCCGACGCAAAGCTGTGGCAGATGCCACACGCCGCAGCATTGCCGAGTTCTCCTTTCTTTCCCCGGCGATCCGATCCGCTCGACGTACATGCCACATCGTATTTGGCGGCATCCGCAAGAATCTGCAGTTTCTCCTGTGTTGTATATTCTTCTATGTAATTGTTTGTAATCTCTGTACTCATATCTCCATTATATGAACAAACGTTCTTGATTGCAACACTTTTCATGAACATTTGTTTGCATTTCATCGTAAAAAAATAAAAGACGGTATCCAAACCGCCTTTCATAATCAGAATCTTTTTTCAATTGTATGATACAGGATAACCGCACCGATCACATCAAAGAGCAGTGAATAACAGGTGTTCGTCAGCACATTTGTTCCAAGTCCGGTTGCATAGACAACCTGCTGGATTGGGAATCCGATCAGATACATCGCATACGAATACCTGCCGATGACTGCTATCTTCTGCAGGAACACCGGCTTCTTATCCATCCCCGCACATTTCTCTTCGTGAGCAGACTCTTTGTCACATACAAACCACTGACAAACAGGAAGAATGCAACCGACAATTCGCCAAATGTAATTCCATGCCTTGACACCGCAAAAAGCCAATCGTCACCGCTATTTGTGACTGCATAAGCATGACTGAAAATAACTAATGCCGCAGCTATAAATCTCAGAAAATCAATAATATAGCTTTTCCCCTTTATTTTATTGTCAAGCGTTATGACCCCTTTTGTATGTTCTATCTGCTTATCCATATATAATCTCTCCTTCGTACACAAGATTCCTGCATATTTCACTAATACATATCCGCTTCGTCCGAACTACATCTCAACATCAATTATGCATTTAAACCTTATTATATACAAAATATCAAGCTTACGCCACCACTCTTTTCTTCGCCGACACAATATTTGCCACAATAATATAGAACACGCCATATCCAACCATTGCCAGCATGTTGATAAATACCGGTTTCAGCCCAGAAATGCTCACTGTCTCCAGCGTCTTCAGATATTCATTCGTCTGAATATACCAGTACGCCGGGAAGATATGTCCGGCGGCAAGTACACCATCTGGCAGCCATTCGACCGGGATAAACGCGCCGCACAGAAATGCCGAGCCAAGTGCCACAACGTTGACGATTCCATTGACGGCATCCTTGTTGTTGAAGATGCTGGAGATCAGGAACGCCATCGTCAGGGCACACAAGGTAAATACGAACGAATTTGCCAGATACATGGCACCCTGCGCACTGAACATTGCCTTTCCAACGATTACAAAACTGATCAGGCCATAGAACAGCCATAATGCAATCGCGAATAACAGATTCGACGCAAGCAGGATTGCATTGTGCTTCTTATAATTCATGCTGCTGATCGTGATACGCTTGCGGATCGGCAGCTCCTGAAAGCTCGTAAGCACCAGACAGATCACGAAGATCGCGCCTGCAATCAGATTGTAGCTTGCAAAGTTATAATAATTTGCCGCCTTCGACATGCTGTTTGTGTCAAGTGTCGTCGTCACATGTACGGTTGATGTCTGTTCCAAAGTCTGCGTGATATCCTTGCAGACTTCCTCCTCATTCAGAGATATGTTCATTTCATCCGGGTTCGCCTGCAACGCTTCATCCACATAATTTTGCTGTATGCTCAGATAGCTTTCGACCATCATCTGCGCGAAGCTCGCATCCGCGGACTGGCTGCTCTTGTATTTCAACTCCGGGTTTTCGCCATTCAGTACCGCCTGCCGGTAGCCCTGCGGGATATAGATTACAAATGCCACCTGCCGGTAGAATACTGCATCATCGATGGCTTCCTCGCTTTTCAGCTCTTTAAGCTCGCTGTGTGCCGCAATATAATCCGTAAAATTCTTCGTGATTCCGACGTTTTCGTCCTGATTCACAATGGCGATCTTCGGCTTGTCCGCGGTGAATTGACTCGCGGTATCCCCGCTTTTCGAGTTCAAACCACCGAACAAAAGCAGCAGTGCCGTATACATGATCACCATGCCCTTACATTTATTCAACACATGCAGAAATGCCTTAAATACTGTCATACTTCTGCCTCCTTAATCCCTGTGCGGACACAAGCAGCATCACGACAGAGAAGATTCCAAGACTCGCTACATCCATCCAGAAACGCTTGTCCACGCCATAATAATACAGTGCATAATATCCATCCGTGATCATCGCCGCCGGATTGATCTTGTCTAAGAACGGCACGTGCTTTTCGATGATATATTTCATGGTAATTCCCATCATACCAGACAGGAAACAGCACGCCATCGTTATGCCGATCAGGATTCCAAGCTTTCCATTCTCGCCGGTCTTGACAACCGTAGTCACCATGATGGCAAGCGTCAGCCCCGCCAGACTTCCTGCAAGTGCCAGCAGGATCACATATGGCAGATTCTCACCGTAATCAACCTTCATCACGAAGATCGTATACACAAACAGAATCGCAAGTCCGATCAACTGCGTACAATATGCGGCAAGCAGCGAAGAAAGCATTGTCTTCGCCTTGCTGATTGGAACGATAGCTGTACGTTTTCCGAGATTTCCCATGTTCGGCAGGTTCCGGCTCAGTGCGGTCATTCCAAGGATTCCGCCATACAGGCATGCCATCGCGATCAATGTGTAATACTCAATCATCGTATAGCTTAAGTTCGCGCGGGATGCATCAATAAGATTCGACTCCCCGCCGACAACCTGTTTCATTACATTTTTATAAAGTGCCTCAATATCCGGCATAGTTCCCTGCTCGATTGAAGATCTCACACGGTTTTCCACAATCGCAGAGGTATGTACAATCTCGTCCACCACATACTGTAGCACTGTCTGGTTGATGCCATTTTCATGAATCCAGATCTCCGGCTCCGCGCCATTCATGTACAGCACACCGTCGACATCCCCATCCGAAAGCAGCGTATCCGCTTCGTCCTTCGACACATACACCGTGTCAAACATCTGCTCATCGCTTGATTCATCACTCAAAGTCTCAAATGTTTGGCGGAATGCTTCGTTTCCCTGAAACTCCTCATTGTCGACAATCGCGATCGGGATCACTTTCAGCTTCTCGTTGCTCTCAATGTTAGAGAATGCCAGCTTGAACATCGTTCCAAGCACAAGCGGGAACACGAATGTCCAGAACAAAAGCATCCGGCTTCGCATCAGGACTTTGAATGTATACTTAAAGTTATGTCCAAACATCAGTCTCTAAGCTCCTTTCCGGTCAGCTCCAGGAATACATCGTTGAGCGTCGGGCGCTCAGAGAAAATCTTGTTGCATGAGATACCCGCCGCACTCAGTTCCTCGATTAACTTCGCTACGTTATTTTTTCCGCTCTTATAAGTGATCACAAGCTGATGGTCCGCATACTCTGCCTTGTCAACATTCGGTGCCGCCTGCAACTTCTCCAAAAATTCCGGTTTGAAATGCTTCGTCTCGATCGTGACCTTCTCCTCGATCTTCGCAAGTGACTTTAACTCGTCAGACGTTCCCTGCGCAATGATCTTTCCTTTATCCAATATGATGATCCGGTCACACAAAATCTCAACTTCTTCCATGTAATGTGTCGTATAACAGATCGTCGCGCCATCATCCCGCAGCTTCTTGATACCATCCAAAATGTTGTTCCGACTCTGCGGATCGACCGCAACCGTCGGCTCATCTAAGAAGATCAGCTTCGGCTTGTGTGCGATACCACACGCGATATTCAACCGCCGGAGCAAGCCGCCCGACAACTGCTTCGGATAATACTTGCGGAATTCATCCAACCCGACTAACGCGATCGCATCCTCAATATCTTTCTTCCGCTCCTGCTTGTCCTTCACATACAGCCCACAGAAATAATCGATATTCTCATACACCGTAAGCTCCTGGAACACCGCTACCTCCTGAAAGATCACACCGATATCCCGCTTGATCTTATAGGCATCCGGCGTCATCTCCTCGCCGAAGATCTTGATACTTCCCGCACTGTATTTTAACAGCGACAGAATGCAGTTGATCGTTGTTGATTTTCCACTTCCATTTGGTCCAAGCAGACCAAGGATCTCTCCCTGCCGGATCTCAAACGACAGGTCATCAACGGCCTTCTTCTCTTTATATTCCTTTGTCAGATTCTTTACTTCTACGACTGCGCTCATTTTAACTTTCCACGCTCCTTTTCATTCACTTTTCTGTCGGCTTCTTGTCATACATGCTTCCGATTTTCATCTGTCTTACGGTATCTGTCAGCAGTTCTTCAATCTGCTCATCCGTAAACGCAACCGTTCCCGTTGCAA
>CAVKUW010000028.1:0-5351 GCA_963659815.1 Butyricicoccaceae bacterium | reverse complement strand
AGCCTAGGCGGGGTATGTCCTGCTACAATAGAATACGGGATTGTTAAAAGGTATCAGAAATTATGAACACAGGAGAATATCTTGTGTTTATGCTTTCTGATACCTTTTTGTTGCAATGATTTACGAAGGATGGTGGAATTGTTGCCCAATTATATACGAAAGAGAGGAAGACGCGGATGAATGAAAAAAGAAAATTGATAGGAAAAGGATGTCTGAAAAGCAGAGTATTAAGCATACTGCTGGCTATGGCAGTTGTGATGACAGGGATAACATGGCCGTCAGTGTCAGTACAGGCGGCTGATTATACGTATTCATGGAATGTTTGTTTGGGTGAGACTGACTCAGAAGTTGTTCCGGAAAAGTCGGCTGCGTTAAAAAGCACAAGTTACGATACTGCAGGTATTGCAACGGTAAGCTCTGGATATCTGATTCCAACTGGCATTTCAGTCAATTACACAGGTAATGCTGTGGGTAAAACCAAGGCGACCATAACTTTATATAAGGTAAAGGATTCTACATATAGTAAAACGATTACTGCTGATATTTCTGTAGTTGCAAAGGTTACTCTTGATGCTGCCGGTGGCAGTGGGGTAGCTTCTTATGTACTTACAGATACAAGTGGCAAGGTAACCTTGCCAGCTCCGACAAAAGAGGATTTTACCTTTGTCGGATGGTCTGGTAATGGCATTATCTATCAAGCAGGAACGAATACTATTAAGCAGAATATAACACTTACCGCCCAGTGGAAGAGTAACCATGAGCATGCCTGGTCTTATCAGACGGACAGTACAGACAGTTCCAAAATCAATGCATACTGTACCGGTGAGGGAGATTGTGATTATAAAACAGTGACAACTGCCAGTCCTGCCTATACGATTGCAGAGACAAAGGATTCTGTCTACAATGGCAATGTATATGACATGTCTTCCAATATTACGGTTACAAATACCATCACCGATACTACCGGAGCACAAGCACCGAACTACGTATTTTACACCGATGCGGGCTTGACCACAAAGACCCAGCCTTATACGAGAGATGATGCAGGAAACATAACTGCAGGTCAGGGAGCAGAAACAGAAGGTGGGGCTCCAAAGAAAGTCGGAACCTACTATGTAGCAGCTACGATTGGCGGCGCAACTGCGGTAAAACAATTTGAAATTAAAAAGGCTGACCGCAATTGTCAGCTAAGCATGTCTAACTATACATATGAGCAAACAGCCGCACTGCCGGTACCGACGATTACCGATACAGAAGAAAATCCGGAAGTTCACTACTATTACAGTACGAGTGAGGATGGAACAAATCCAGTTGAGTGGGATAGCAGTAAACTGACGACAGCTTCTATTGCAGCAGGAACCTACTATATGTATGCTACGGTAGGTAAGACAACTGATTATAACGCAGTTGAGAAGACAGCTTCTGTGGCATTTACGATACAACCGGCAGATGGAGCAGAACATGTAACAGCTACAGCTTATAGCGGAACCTATGATGGCAAAGCACATGGCATTACACTGAATGTGGATGCTGAGTCCTTAAACACTACCATCTATTATTATACATATACGTCAGATGGAACAAAGACCGAAAAAACAACAACAGCACCGACATTTACGGCAGCAGGTCTTTATACCGTTGGTTATGAAGTGAATATTGCAAATCATATTCTGGTAGAGGGTTCGCGGCAGGTGTCTATTACAAAGGCTGAGGCTACGGTCAGCTTTGATGTAACAAGCAGTAAAACCTATGATGGTACCACGACAGCTGAGATCAAGAACTATACAGTTACTGGTCTGGTTATTGGAGAAAAGGTTACGATTCAAGGACTGAAAGCCTCTTATACGGATTCTGCAGACGTGGGAGAAAACAAACCGGTTTCTGTTGTGACAGCTGGGGCGGAATTCTCCACAGATGGAACCAACTTTACCGATGAGCTTCAAAATTATAATATCACTTACCAGAACACTGACTTTACAGCTGCAATAAAACCGAGAACTGCAAAAATCAGTTGGCCTGCAGATGATATTATTTATAATGGCAAAGTGCAGGGGATCACAGCAACAGTGACAAATCTGGTCGATACAGACAGTCTCAATATCAGCTATGAGACAAGTGGAACTACATGTAATTTTGCTACAGAAGTTGGTACTTATACAGCAAAAATCGCAAGTCTTGGTAATGAAAATTATGCATTGCCGACAGATAGCAGTGTAAGTAAGACATGGGAGATTAAATATCTTGCTCTGGCTGGTGATCCAGTTAGCGGAATGTTAGGAGAAAATGGCTACTATACATCGGATGTTACTCTGGGAAACAGTGATTACAAGGTACGTCTGGATGGAGAAAATGAATGGAAGGAATCAGTTACCTATACGAATCCGGGAAGCCATACCATCAGATATTCTGTTATGAATTCAAGCGGATATATAACGGACGTTCGTGAGCTGACTATTAAGATTGACACAGATAAACCGACTGGAACCATTAAGGTGAAGGATAATGAATTTATATCATTTTTAAATACAATTACCTTTGGCTATTTTTTCAAAAATATGGTAGATGTGACAATTGAAGGAACTGATGCAATCAGTGGAATAGGCAGGATAGAGTATCAGAAGGTTGCAAAAAATGAGACTTATAGTGTGGACGGCACCTGGACGGAATATAACGGAAGCTTTTCTGTTAGTGCCAATGATAAGAGCGTTGTTTATGCAAAAATAACAGACAAGGCAGGCAATTTTGTTATTATCAACACAGAGGGGATCGTGGTTTATACTGATGCTACGGAAAGTGCAGAGGCTGAATTCGCCAGAACATCTACCCAGGATGTGACAACAGGAATCAGACTTTATGGAAATACAATTGCGTCAGTATCTATAAAGCCTGAAAATGGCATAGAGGAGAATCTGGATGCCTCTGCTTATGAAAGCAATCAGGACAGATTTGTATTAAAGGCTTCTTATTTGGGCACACTTACAGAAGGAACATATACACTGAGTGTAAAATATAATCCGTATGGAGAGATTTACACAGCCGGACAAAGCGTGGGAGAGGCACCGAAAGCTTCTGCGATTACTCTTACGGTAAAAAAGGTAAAGGGAAGCATTGATAATATTACTGATATCTCAAAGACATATAATGGAATCGCTGTAGATGCACCGGATTTTAGTACGACCAATAATACGACAGTGGCTGCCGATGAGAATCCCGTAACGATTGAGTATAAGGAAAAAGGTGCAGAGGATGCTACATACACGATTATGCCACCAAAGGTATGCGGAGATTATGTTGTCCGCATCAGTGTAGCGGCAGATGAAAATTATGAGGCGGTTTCTGCAACAGCGGAATTTTTAATTTCTCATGACTGGTCTGTTGATTGGAGCGTGGAACGTGCGGCAACAACAGACAGGGAAGGAAAGAGGACAAAGGTTTGTCCTGGCTGCGGAACTATATGGTCAGCATCAATCGCAAAGCTTGGAAAAACAGAAAGTGAGCGGGAACAAAATCTGGAAAAAGCATCCGAAGTTGATCAGGGCTCCTCGATTACAGATGTGGAGATTGTGACAGATAAAGATGAAATTTTGGATAATTCAGGCTTGTACACAGACGATGAAGTAAGTAAGCTTGTATCTGGTGATGTCACATCAAGAATCTATCTGGAAATCAAAGAATCCGAAAACTTAGACCAGAATAGTTGGATGCTGATAAAAAATGCTGCAGAGAATAAGAGTGACCGGGAACTGACAGGCATTTTATGTTTTGAAATGAATCTTTTCACGGAGATTACGTTCCATGCTACTAATACTACAGAAACAAAGAAGTACACACAGCTTGAAGAACCAATGGAACTCTCCCTTCGGATTCCGGAAAAATTGATTCAGAAGGATACATCAATTGTCCGTACTTATCAGGTGATACGTCTGCATGATGGCAAGGCAGAAGCTCTCGATACGACGCACGATGTAGAGAAGCAGCTGCTCTACTTTAAAACGGATAAGTTCTCAACATATGCAATCGCCTATATGGATATACAGCTTGTCACAGGCGTAAGCCTTGCACCGACAGGCAAGACACTTACAGCCCGGGGTGAGACCGTGACACTTAGTGCAACAGTTGCACCGGCGAATGCAGCCAACAAAAATGTAACATGGGAATCAAGCGATAGCTCCGTTGCAACTGTAGACAGTAATGGACTGGTAACTGCAGTTGCAAACGGAACTGCTACGATAACAGTCACAACAGAGGACGGCTTTAAAACTGCCACGGCTGAGATTACAGTAAATATCCCTGCAAAGGATGATAGCAACAATAAAGATACTGATGAGGGTGGCGGCTCCGATAATAATAACAACAGTAGCTCTGACAATAATAGTGGTAAAGGAAGTAGTAGTGGCAACAATAACAGTGCTGACACCATCAATGGTGGAAAAACAAATAACAAAGGTAATGCCGCTAAGTCTAACGATGTAAATAAAGACAAAGCTACAGATACCAAGGATGATAGTGCTATAGGTGATACCAATAGTAGCTCTGAGAATTCTGATAAGGATAAAAGCTCAGAAAACAGTACAGATGATTCGGACAAGGCAGATACGGCTGAAACAGTAAATAGCTCAATCAAGGATAAGTCTGAGGTTGTTGAGAACGTCAGAAAGAGGTTAGAGTCTGCGCTAGAAGCAATCAAAAAGCTTGACTCCGAGATACAGGAAGGAGCATATGTGGTTCCGGATATGTCAGATAAGAAATCCGATGGAGCAAGCAATGCAGATGGAACAAACACAGTGCTTAAGGTTAACATTCCAACAGATCTGCAAAAGGATGGCAGAGTATTTTATCTGATGAGTGTTGATGCAGATGGCAATGTCATTGTATTACCGGGTGAGCTGGCAGAAGACGGAATATTGACAGTCATAGGAAGTTTTGATGCAGATACAAGCTATCAGATTATCTATGAGGATATTGCAGATAGCGAATCCGGAATGAGTATGTTATCCTCTTATCTCACAGAGGATGGACATTTGCTTGACGCGGACGGAAATGCAGTGACCATAGATACAGCGAGCCAAAATAATGGCGCGAATCAGATTCTGATCATGAGTATAATAGTGGTAGTAATAGTGATCATCATCGGATTTTGTATTTTCCTTGTATGGAAGCGAAGAAAACACGAGGATGAAGAAAACTAAATAAGGATTGGCGGATAGATAGGGCGTGTGAAAAAACGAAAAATTTTTCATGCGTCCTTTTCTTATGGATACAATAGTAATTATCTTTCACAAAAAAGCGTATAATCCCCCTTACCCCATAAGAATGCTTTTCTGGAATTCTATGCGGCAATTGCAGCTTTC
>CAVKUW010000027.1:0-37555 GCA_963659815.1 Butyricicoccaceae bacterium | reverse complement strand
ATGTATTCCCCCCCTCCCATTTCCATGGATATGTAGACATCCATTCCGAGCCGTTAAAGAAAATAGGAGCTTTATCTTCCTCGGACCAATACGCAACAAAATATACAGTATATGCCTTATGCTTATCTGTTTTTACATATTTTTCATAATCACCGGTTCCTATAATCAACATATACGGGTCATCATCAGTTGCCTCTAAAATCTTATTTGCAATTGTTTTACCCTCTGACGTTTTTTGCAGAACAACATCATGATTGGATTCCACTTTACTTCCTATCTGCGAGCCTAATGCATAAAGCTCCGTAAACTCAGTCTGGGCCGCCGTGAGGCAATTCCTGGCTCTTAATATATCCTGTTGTTTTTTCGCCTTGTCAATATACCCAAGCAGTGCCGGCACCAAAATCGCTGCCAATATCGCCAATATTACGATTACAACAACTAACTCTACCAGTGTAAATCCATGATTGTTTTCCTTCATTCTGTTTCCCATTCATGTTCCTCCTTACGAATTCTATTTATAATATCGGCAATACATCCTTATTTTTTACCAAACAATGTAATTTTACTATGAACAGTCAAAAAAACAACCGTTCTACATAAATAGACACATAGCAGAAAAAATAATGAAAAAAGCAACCACCTGACGCGATTGCCTTCTCATATTTATGTTTTTATTTTTCAGGCGTATTATATCCATCCGGATTCATCGACTGCCACTTCCATGAGTCTGCACACATCTCATTAATATCATACTGTGCTTCCCATCCAAGCTCCTTCTTTGCAAGGCCTGCATCGGAATAGCAGGTTGCAATATCACCGGCACGACGAGGCTTAATCTCATATGGAATCTCCTTGCCACATGCCTTGCCGAACGCATGGATCACATCAAGTACGCTGTATCCCTTTCCTGTTCCAAGGTTATAAATCTTGACGCCCGGATTCTCCTTGATCTTATTGATCGCTGCCACATGTCCCTTCGCAAGATCAACAACATGGATATAATCACGGACACCTGTACCATCCGGTGTATCGTAATCATTGCCAAACACACCCACACAAGGAAGCTTGCCGATTGCTACCTGTGCTACATATGGAAGCAGGTTGTTCGGGATACCCTTTGGATCTTCTCCAATCAGACCACTCTTATGTGCACCAATTGGGTTGAAGTAACGAAGCAGGATCACATTCCATTCTGGATCTGCAAACTGGATATCGGTCAGGATCTGCTCTAACATATGCTTTGTCCAGCCATAAGGGTTTGTACAAACGCCCTTTGGACATTCCTCTGTGATAGGGATAAAGGCTGGATTGCCATACACAGTTGCGGAAGATGAGAAGATAATATTCTTGCAGCCATTCTCACGCATAACCTTACACAGATTCAATGTACCTGCGATGTTATTCTCATAATATTCCAGTGGTTTCCGCACAGACTCACCAACTGCCTTCAGTCCTGCGAAATGAATCACGGTATCTGGCTGTTCCTTTGCAAATATCTCTGTCATCTTCTCATAATCCCGGATATCTGCCTCATAAAATGTCGGCGTCTTGCCTGTGATCTGTCCGATCCGGTCAACTGCCTTCTCGCTTGCATTGTAAAGGTTATCGACGATCACAACATCATAGCCTGCCTCAAGCAACTCCACACATGTATGGCTTCCGATATATCCGGCGCCACCTGTTACTAAAATCTTCATAGCCTGCGTACCACCTTTCTTAATTCCTTCTTTATATGTAATACTTTTATATATTTTATATTTATCCGTATATCCGCTGGAATTCTCCAACGTCTCATATTTTACCATATATATACCACATTGGGCAAATGCTTTCCACCCATCCCGAATTATGTCTAACTATACACAAAGCTGCGAAATCCAAAAAGAGGGGAGAGAATGGATCACGCAGCTTTGTCACATAAAAAGGGGGGAGAGGGGGTAACTTCTTTTTTGAAGTTCTCTTCTTTTGTTTATGTCATTATAATACATAAGATCAGATTTGATTGAAATTGAAAATTTTTGAATCTTATATAAAATTTTTTGGATTTCTCGTTTTTTTTAGAATTTTTTATCACTTTTCGACGATGCATAGATTCGCGGATTTTAGGTTTGCTATCCCTGTATGAATATGCTAATATAATTTTGTATGGCGTAAATCAACTATAATCGAAATCATTCTTTACGTCTGATACCAAATGATTATATTTAAAGTAGAATAAGGAGTTATCATGAGTAAAAACTGTATCGTTGCACAGTCTGGCGGACCAACAGCCGCTATCAATGCATCTCTCGCCGGCGTTGTTGCTGCCGCCAGAGATTTTGGAATATATGATAAAATTTATGGTGCGATCCACGGAATTCAGGGCGTGCTGAAGAAGCATTTTCTGGATTTGTCAGACAAGGATGACGCATTCATCCAGAAGCTTGCGCGCACACCAGCCATGTACCTCGGTTCCTGCCGGTTCAAGCTGCCAGATATGAAGGACGACGTTTCTATGTACGAAGAAATCTTCTCCATCTTTGAGGAGATGAACATCGGTGCATTCTTCTATATCGGTGGAAACGATTCGATGGACACGGTTGCCAAGCTGTCCGCTTACGCCGCTTCCATCGGCAATGATATCCGCATCATCGGTGTGCCAAAGACAATCGATAACGATCTGATCATGACGGATCATACACCGGGCTTTGGCTCTGCTGCCAAGTACATTGCAAGTTCCATCCGTGAGATTGCCTACGACACCTATATTTACGATCTGGAAAGTGTCAATATCATCGAGATCATGGGACGCGATGCCGGCTGGCTGACTGCTGCTTCTGTGCTTGCAAGAAATGAATTCAGCCTTGCACCACATCTGATCTACCTGCCGGAGGTTGCCTTTGACAAGGAGCAGTTCATCACAGACTTAAAGGAAATGGTAAAGAAATACAAGAATGTCATCGTCGCTGTCTCTGAGGGAATCCGCGACAAGGACGGCAACTACATCTCTGCTACCGATGCTGCCGCTGACAAGTTCGGTCATGCGCAGTTGAGCGGTGCCGGAAAGACACTGGAATACCTCGTAAAGGAAAAGCTTGGTATCAAGGTTCGTTCCGTCGAGGTTAACGTCTTACAGCGTTGTGCCGGACACATGGCAAGTATGACAGACTTAACGGAGTCGTTCCTCTCCGGCAAGCATGCAGTTGTCCTTGCCAAGAATGGAGAAAGCGCACAGATGGTAAGTCTGCATCGTCTGTCGAATGCTCCATACACCTACGAGCTTTCCAATACTCCGGTTAGCGAAGTTGCAAATCAGGCGAAGGAAGTGCCTGTTGCATGGATCACGCCTGACCACCACGATGTCACTGACGAAATGATTGCGTATCTGAAGCCGCTTGTCGCCGGGGAAGTTCCAACGGACTACGCGGATGGCATCGCGGACTATTTGGATGTTTCGCATCTGACAAAGGTTTATGGGAAATAAAACCCGAAGTTCAATACATTAAAATGGAATTCGCTCAGATATACTGTATTGCAGTTAAGAATTACTAGGCACTCCTAATCTATATAATAACAATATGCGCAAGTTGCCAATTCGCCATCCATGGCTCAGTGGCAACTTGCTTGAACATCGTGTTCAAGCATTGCTATCTTATAGAAGGAGTCCCAAGTGATTCTAAAACTGCAAACATATCATATCTGAGTGAATTCCATTTTTTCTGCATTGTTCTCCGGGTTTTATCTACACTAAGGTAGCTCAAATGAAAAAACGTGCATTTATTTGAAACTTGATAATCATGTATGATGCGATATGTTTACACGTTAGAATTACTTAGTGTTCTTTCCGCACATAAGCAATCCCTGAACACGACGTTCAGGTAAGCCGCCACTGAGCCACGGATGGCGAATTGGCGGCGGTTGCGTATTATACTTACATGTAAATTAAGAACACTTAGTAATTCTTACTTGTAATACATTGCATCTACATGATATCAAGTTCAAATATTAGCACGTTTTACTAATCATTTGAGTAGCCGTTCAGGAATGTGTCAACTTCCTTCGCTGCGTCACGTCCCTCGCGGATCGCCCATACAACCAGCGACTGTCCACGGTGCATATCGCCGCATGTGTACACCTTGTCCACGTTTGTCTTGTGCTCACCCGGAGCCGTCTCCACATTCGTACGTGCATTCAACTTCACGCCGAACGCATCTGCGACATATTTCTGTGTACCGAGGAATCCGGCTGCAATCAAAATCAGATCACACTCGATCGTGTACTCGCTGTCCGGGATTTCCTTCATGTTCATACGTCCAGTCTCTGGATCCTTCTCCCATGCAAGCTTCACACATTTTGCTGCACAGACCTGACCATCCTTGTTCTTCACGATCTCTTTTACTGTTGTCTCATAGATACGTGGATCGTGTCCAAACTTCGCGATTGCCTCCTGCTGACCGTAATCCGTCTTCAGGACTCTCGGCCACTCTGGCCATGGATTATTTGCCGCACGTGTCTCTGGAAGCTTCGGCATCATCTCCAGCTGTGTCACGGCAACTGCACCCTGACGGATGGATGTTCCGACACAGTCATTTCCGGTATCACCACCACCGATGACAAGCACCTTCTTGCCCTTGGCACTGACATATTTTCCATCTGCAAAATTCGAATTGAGCAGACTTCTCGTTGTTGTCTTTAAGAAATCAACTGCGAAATAAATGCCCTTCGCGTCACGTCCGGTTACCTTGATATCACGCGGATTCGATGCACCACATGCAAGGACAACTGCGTCGTATTCCTCGAGCAGCTTCTCCGCCTTTACGTTCTTCACCTTGGCATCGGTCAGATAACCTGCCATCTCATCACCCTTGGCAACTGCCGGATTCTGGTTGTTCTTTCCATTTGCAATTTCTGTTCCGGTCACGAACTCGATGCCGGTCTTCTTCAGACAGTCGATCTTGCGGTCGATAATCTGCTTTTCCAGCTTCATGTTCGGAATACCATACATTAGAAGTCCACCGAGACGGTCACTACGCTCGAACACCGTTACCTGATGACCTCTGCGGTTCAACTGATCAGCGGCTGCAAGTCCGGATGGGCCGGAGCCAACGATGGCAACACGCTTTCCGCTTCGTACCTTTGGAGGCTCACAATTCACATAACCCTTCTCGTAAGCATTTTCGATGATGCTCCGCTCATTTTCCTTCGTGCAGACCGGATCTCCGTTGATATTACAGGTACATGCTGCCTCGCAGAGTGCCGGGCAGACACGGCTTGTAAATTCCGGGAAGTTATTTGTCTTGGAGAGGCGCTTATACGCCATCTCCATATTTCCTGTATACACATTATCGTTCCACTCTGGCACGAGGTTGTTCAGCGGACAACCAGACGCCATACCTGCGATCATCTTGCCATACTGGCAGAATGGAACACCACAGTCCATACAACGTGCCGCCTGTTTACGCTGTTCTTCCATCGAAAGCGGCTCATGGAACTCGTTAAAATTCTTTATACGCTCAAGAGGTGGTACTTCCTTGCTGGTCTGTCTTTCATACTCCATAAATCCTGTACTTTTTCCCATAAGTCATACGCTCCTCTCTCTTAATGATTCTTGATTGCATAGAATGCTTCGATCAACGCCTGCTCGCTGGAAAGTCCCTTGACCTCCATCTGACCGATCGTCGACATCATCTTCTTGTAATCATGTGGGATAATCTTCTTAAATTTCGGCAGGTACTCCTCGAAATGCTCGAGTACTTCCTTACCACGCTTGGAATTCGTACACTGAACATGCTCCACAATCATGTCCTTTAATTCCATAACATCGTATTTATCAACGACAGACTCAACCTCAACCATCTGCTTGTTGAGCTTCATATAGAGGTCGCTGTCCATATCAAGCACATATGCGATACCGCCGCTCATACCAGCCGCGAAGTTCTTACCGGTTGGTCCAAGGATTACGACACGTCCACCTGTCATATACTCACAGCCATGCTCGCCAACACCTTCGACAACTGCGGTTGCTCCGGAGTTACGAACAGCAAAACGCTCACCGGCAACACCGTTGATAAATGCCTTACCGGAAGTTGCACCATAGAGTGCCACATTTCCGACGATGATATTCTCGGATGCATCATAGCGGATACCCTCCTGTGGGTAGACGATGATCTTACCACCGGAAAGTCCCTTACCGATATAATCGTTGCTGTCGCCAACCAGCTCCAGTGTAAGTCCCTTCGGAATAAATGCACCGAAGCTCTGTCCACCGCTGCCGTGACATTTGACAACAAATGTATCCTCATCCAACGTTGTTCCATATTTCTTCGTGATCTCAGAACCAAAGATCGTACCGAGTGAACGGTTGATATTCGATACATCGATCTCGATCGTCTTCTTCTGCTTCTTCTCAAGCGCCGGGCCAAGCTTCTTCATAAGAATCGTCTCATCGATCGTTTTCTCCAGTTCGAAGTTGTAAGGATTCTTATTGGCGTAGCTGATCTTGCTCTGCGCATCATTTGCAAATGGATTGTCAATGATACGGGACAGATCGACATTGTATTCCTCTGCGAGCTTGCCAGCCTTGATCAGATCCGTTCTGCCTACTAATTCATCTACCGTGCGCACACCAAGCTTTGCCATATATTCACGAAGCTCCTGTGCAGCAAACCGCATGAAGTTCATGACATATTCCGGCTTACCCTTGAATCGCTTACGAAGCTCTGGGTTCTGTGTAGCTACACCAACCGGACAGGTATCGAGATTACATACACGCATCATGACACAGCCCATTGTTACAAGTGGTGCTGTTGCAAATCCGAACTCCTCTGCGCCAAGGATCGCTGCGATCGCAATATCCCGACCAGTCATCAGCTTACCGTCGGTCTCCAGAATTACCTTGTTACGAAGGTCATTCATAATCAGCGTCTGGTGTGTCTCGGCCAGACCAAGTTCCCAAGGAAGTCCTGCATGATGAATAGAGTTTGCAGGAGCAGCTCCCGTACCACCATCGTAACCGGAGATCAAGATAACCTGTGCACCCGCCTTTGCAACACCGGCAGCGATTGTGCCGACACCCGCTTCGGATACAAGCTTGACGGAGATACGTGCATCTGTATTTGCATTTTTACAATCATAGATCAACTGTGCCAGATCCTCAATCGAATAGATATCGTGATGTGGCGGTGGTGAGATCAGACCTACGCCCGGCGTTGAATGTCTGGTCTTGGCAATCCAAGGATATACCTTTCCGCCTGGCAGATGTCCACCTTCACCTGGCTTTGCACCCTGTGCCATCTTGATCTGAATCTCTTTCGCACTTGTCAGATATTCGGACGTTACACCGAAACGACCGGAAGCAACCTGCTTGATTGCGGAACAACGGTTCACGCCGTCCTTGCTTCCACGCATACGCTCCAAGCTCTCGCCACCCTCACCGGAGTTGGACTTACCGCCGAGACGGTTCATGGCGATTGCCATACACTCATGTGCTTCCTGTGAGATCGAACCATAAGACATGGCACCTGTCTTAAATCTCTTTACAATGGAATCGACCGGCTCTACCTGATCGATCGGGATTCCACCATTTTCCGGATAATTAAACTCCATCAGTCCACGCAGATGGAATGCTTTTTCTTCATCATCAATCGCTGCAGAATACTGCTTGAACAGATCGTAGTTGTCCGTCCATGTTGCCTGCTGGAGGAGATGAATTGTATTCGGATTGTACAGATGCTCTTCTTTTCCGCTTCGCATCTTATGACTTCCGATACTCTCCAGACTCAGGTTCGTATACAGACCAAGTGGATCAAATGCAGAATTATGCAGTTCCTCCACCTGACGCTGGATATCTTTGATTCCGATACCACCGACACGGCTTACCGTGTTCGTGAAATATTTCTTTACAAATTCCTCAGACAGTCCGACTGCTTCAAAGATCTGTGATCCCTGATAAGACTGCACCGTAGAAATACCCATCTTCGATGCGATCTTTACGATACCATGCAGGACTGCACTGTTGTAATCATTGACTGCCGCATAGAAATCCTTATTCAGGAAATGGGTATCAACCATGTCCTTGATCGTATCGATTGCCAGATAAGGGTTGATCGCACAGGCACCATAGCCAAGCAACGTTGCAAAATGATGTACCTCACGTGGTTCTGCACTCTCGATCACCAATGCAACAGAAGTACGCTTCTTAGTACGAACCAGATGCTGCTGCATTGCAGATACTGCAAGCAAGGATGGAATCGCTACGTGGTTTTCATCGACGCCACGGTCAGACAGGATCAGGATATTGGCTCCATCTCGGAAGAACTTGTCCGCCTCCACGAAGATACGGTCAATCGCCTTCTCCAAAGATGTATTCTTATAATAAGTAATTGGTACAACAGCTGCTTTCAGGTTCTCTGTATTCAAATTCTTAATCTTCAACATATCTGTATTCGTCAGAATTGGATTGTTGATGCGAAGCACACGGCAGTTCTCCGGTTTCTCTTCGAGAATATTACCATCACGTCCAAGGTACACAGTCGTCGATGTGACAATCTCCTCACGAATTGCATCGATTGGCGGGTTTGTTACCTGCGCAAACAACTGATGGAAATAGTTAAACAACGGAAGCTTCTGGTTGGAAAGCACGGCAAGCGGGGTATCATCACCCATTGCTGCAATCGCTTCTGCTCCATTTTGTGCCATCGGAAGAATTGCGGTCTTAAACTCCTCATAGGTGTAACCAAATGCCTTCTGCAGACGGCTTCTCTCCTCATTGGAAAGCTCCGGTACACGCTCATTTGGAATTGGAATATCGGTCAGATATGTCAGGTTACTGTCAAGCCATTCACCATATGGCTGTGCATTTGCATACTGATTTTTCAGTTCCTCATCGGAGATCAGCTTTCCTGCCTTCGTATCGACAAGAAGCATCTTACCCGGACGTAAACGATCCTTCATCACAACATGCTCTGGTGCGATGTCTAAGACACCAACCTCAGAAGAAAGGATCAGATAATCATCATCGGTAATATAATAACGGGAAGGACGAAGTCCATTACGGTCAAGCACGGCGCCCATGTAATCACCATCGGTAAAGAGCATCGATGCCGGGCCATCCCAAGGCTCCATCATCGTTGCATAATACTGATAGAAATCGCGCTTTGCCTTCGGCATATATTTATTGGAATCCCAAGGCTCCGGAATCAGGATCATAACTGCCAGCGGAAGTGGCATTCCGTTCATAACGAAGGACTCCAGTGCATTGTCCAGTCTTGCGGAATCAGAACCATCCGGATCAAGCACGGGTGTGATCTTATGGAACTCTCCCTTAAAATACTCAGAATCCATCGTCTCTTCACGGGCGATCATACGGTCTTCATTACCACGGATCGTGTTGATCTCACCATTATGAACCAAGAAGCGGTATGGATGGGCACGCAGCCAGCTCGGTGTTGTGTTCGTTGAGAATCTGGAATGTACCAGACCGATTGCTGACTCATAATCCTCATCCTGCAGATCCTGATAGAACAACCGGAGCTCCCCTACCAGAAACATTCCTTTATATACGATCGTACGACTTGAAAGAGATGGAACATATGTATCCTCGTTGGACTGCTCAAATACACGCCGTACTACGAACAGCTTCCGGTCGAAATCAAGTCCACGCTCCACGTTCTTTGGACGCTTCACAAATGCCTGCATAATATATGGCATAACAGCGATAGCCTTATGTCCAAGGATGCCCGGATTCGTCGGAACCTTTCTCCAGCAGAGGAATTCCAGTCCTTCCTTCTCTACGATGATCTCAAACATCTTCATCGCCTGCTTGCGCTGAAGCTCATTCTGAGGAAAGAAGAACATACCAATACCATAATCACGTTCCTCTCCAAGCTCTACACCAAGCTCCTTTGCTGCCTTCTTGAAGAACTTATGTGAGATCTGAAGCAATATACCAACACCATCACCGGTCTTTCCTTCTGCATCCTTGCCGGCACGATGTTCCAGATTCTCCACAATCCGAAGTGCATCGCTGACTGTCTTGTGTGTCTTAATCCCCTTAATGTTTACTACTGCACCAATACCGCAGTTATCATGTTCAAAGCTGCTATCATACATGCCCTGCTCTGCGATATGCGCTCTTTCATCTCTTATCTGCGTCATGCTTGTCTTTCCTTTCTCGAAAAAATCTTGTGCTGACGAAAATCAAGTAAAACACATTTTTCACTTTGTTTTCTCAACTCATGCGCCTATAATACAACACTTTATTCGAAATGTAAACCATTTTTTGTATTTTTATGGAAAATAACAAGCAAATCTATATTTTCACGAAGTTTTTTCACTACCATTTCAAAATACATTCATTTCTTCCTAACCGCTTCGACACAAAAAGAAACGCATCTTTCACAGTATTCTGTAAAAAATGCGTTTCTTCTATATATAGTACGTTTCAAAAATAACTATTTTATTCGGTCGACGGATTGAAGATATTCAAATCAATCTCCTGTGCACCTACACCAGTCTCACTCTGTAAAGCAGAACTGATACTCTGTACCTTTGAAGTCGGTGTATAATCGGTTGTTCCAAACAGGAACTCATGCAATGCAGATACGTTTGTTGTCAGATCTGCCGGAACAAGAACGGCACCCTTTGCTTCTGTTGTCACCGGTGTATAAGCCATTGGGAATCCAATTGTATCACCCAGGTTATAATCAAACATATCTTTGGCAAGACTCATCAGCTCTTTCTTTGTCAAGCTTGTATAGATGTTCGGGAACACATCGTCAATAATATCATTGATCGTTGACAGATCAGAACTCTTTGCCTTCTGGATCATCTTTGCAATGACCGTTCTCTGTCTCTCTGTACGGGTGATATCTCCCTGATCTGTACTACGGATACGTGCCCATCCAGTTGCCTGTGTACCGTTCAGTAGCTGTGTGCCTGCTGAAAATACGCCATCGGAATACTTTCCGGAAATACCAATCTGCTCTGTAATACATGCATTCAGCATCTCAAGCTCTGCTTCGCGGACATCAATCGTAATTCCACCCAGATCATCAATCGCCTGTGCCAATGCTGTAAAGTTCACTGTTACAAAATCTGTTACTTCCAAGTCAAGGTTGGCATTCAATGCACGGACTGCCATCTCCGGACCACCATATGCATATGCGTGTGTAATCTTTGTTGTGATACTGCCTTCATAATCTACCTGAAGCAGAGAATCACGATATACAGAAGCAAGCTTTACTTCCTTTGTATCATTGTTGATACTTGCGATAATAATGGAGTCGCTTCGGTTTCCTTCCGCCATAGAGGTTGTGCTTCTGGAGTCAATACCAAACAATGCGATTGTTCGGAATCCCTTCTGCGCCTCATTCGCATCTTCGTTAATATCCAGATTTTCTTTACTGTCATCCCAGTTTGTCGGGCGATTGATATTGTCTAATTTACGATTTGCATAAAAGACAACATATCCGACAACCATAAAAAACATAACAACGATTTCAATCAGAAATGCAATTCCCCATTTGGCATTTGCACTCATGCCTGCCTTTTTCTTGCTCATATTCTTATCCTTCCATCTTTGTTTTTCTAAACCAAACTATTTACCTATCATACATGATTCTTCATAAAATTACAATATTCTTTTGCCTTATTTGCTAATTTTTCAAAAAACTTTCATATTTTGACTGTTGTAAACAAAGTTCGCCTATGCTATACTAAATTAAATTTTGACTACTATATATGGAAGGAATTTATTTGAATATATGAATTTTGAGGAACGAAAGAACATGTTGGAGGGGAAGCAACAGGTACATCTATTACGCTTTCTCGACCAGTTAAATGATGATGAAAAGCAAATCTTATTTTCGCAGATCGATGCTGTTGACTGGGAATTTGAACAGGCATTTCACAATGATAAGAAAAAAGAAGAAACAACGATTGAGGAGATCGATGCGTTGCATCTGGATAAGATTCAGGCAGATTCGGAGCGTTATCGTTCCATCGGCTTGCAGGCAATCAAGGAAGGAAAGCTTTGCCTTCTGCTTCTCGCCGGAGGACAGGGCACCCGTCTTGGCTTCGACAAGCCAAAGGGTTGTTTCAATGTTGGTATTACGAAGGAACTATACATCTTCCAGCTTTTGATCGAGCACACCTTAGACGTTGTGCATGCTGCAGATGCATGGATTCCGCTTTATATTATGACGAGCAACATCAACTATCAGGATACTGTGACTTTCTTTGAGTCGCATGATTATTTTGGTTATAACCCGTCTTATGTGCATTTCTTTGTACAGGAATTGAACCCGGCTACGGATTTTGATGGTAAGATCCTGTTGAAATCCAAATATGAGCTTGCCCTGTCTCCAAACGGAAACGGCGGCTGGTTCTCTTCTATGCACAAAGCAGGACTTCTGGAAGGAATTTTCGATTCCAATCTGGAATGGATCAATATATTTTCCGTGGACAATGTATTGCAGCGGATTGCTGATCCGGTATTCTTAGGTGCAACGATCGACAGTGGAAAGATGAGCGGGGCAAAGGTTGTCCGCAAAGCATGTCCGGAAGAAAAAGTCGGCGTCATGTGCAAGGAAGATGGCAAGCCTCATATTATCGAATATTACGAAATGACTGATGATATGTTAAATAAGCGTCTGCCAGACGGCAGTCTTGCTTATGGATTTGGAGCTATCCTGAACTATCTGTTCCCAATCCAGCGATTGAAGGAAACCTTAGATAAATCCATGCCACTGCATGTAGTAAAGAAAAAGGTTCCTTACGTGGACGAATCCGGCAATCCGGTTACCCCGGCAGAGCCAAATGCATTTAAATTCGAGACACTGGCTCTCGATCTGATCCACGAGATGGACGACTGCCTGATCTTCGAGGTTGACCGTGAACACGAATTTGCACCAGTCAAGAACAGCACAGGGGTTGATTCAGTTGATACTGCCCGCGCATTGCTGGAGAAAAACGGTTATACACTTTAATACAATTAAAATAAGAGAGTCCTTATCTCAACGATTTGGACTCTCTTTTTGATTGTGATTCTAAATTCTAATTTGAGAAAATCTGTACCCAGTAATATCCATATTCCGAATTCGGAATATACACATAACCAACA
This sequence comes from Butyricicoccaceae bacterium, assembly GCA_963659815.1. Taxonomy (GTDB): domain Bacteria; phylum Bacillota; class Clostridia; order Lachnospirales; family Lachnospiraceae; genus Coprococcus_C. The sequence continues at coordinate 24,456 of CAVKUW010000027.1, read as the reverse complement.
CCCAGTCTCTTAAATCCTGCATTGAGGATATTGCTCCGATGTCCCGGTGAATTCATCCAACCAGTCATAACTGCAGAGGAACTTCCGTATCCTGCTGCAATATTCTCTCCAGTTGACCAATAGGAATACCCGATCTGATCTAACACGGTAAAACATTTTCTTCCATCCGGTCGTGTATGTGAAAACAAGGTTGCAATCTCCTGCGCCCGGATATTGGCTGCTTTTGTAAGCTCCGGATCTAAGGAAAGCGCCGCTATACCGTTCGCCTGCCGCTGTGCATTACACTGTGCCAGAACTTCCTGTGCCTGCGTTGCATAGTTGGTAGTTGCGGTTGTGCCTTTGATATAAGCTTCTTTTCCATCCTCAAACTGACTGGTATCACTGTTCTTTGGTACAAGCTTAATCTGGATTGCCTCTAAACGTTTTGCCATGCCGCTTGTTCCGGCAGTCTCACCATTCTTCGCCCATCCAAGCCAGCCATAGCTCTGTGCGTGAACCCGATAGTATACATCATAATAATATGCAACCTCTCCATATAATTCCAGTTCGATTGCCTCTAAACGTTTCGCCTGCCCACTCGTTCCAGACATGGCACCATTGCTGACCATCTTTGTCTCCCAGCCATACGTCTGCACATGTGTCCGATATGAGATTCCGCCATAATACCGGTTTCCGGTCAATTTTACTTCGATTGCTTCCAGACGTTTTCCTTCGCCGGTCGTGCCGCTCGTCTTCCCATCCGTAAGCCAGCTCATCCAGCCATGTGTCTGGCAATGCACACGATACTGCACACCCATATCTACAATCTGACTCTTCGGAACCAGTTTAATCTCGATGCCCTCTAATCGTTTTGCCTGTCCGCTCGTTCCAGCCATGACACCGTTCTTCACCCAGTCCATCCAGCCATAGGTCTGACAATGCACACGATATACAACATCGTAATGTTTTGCCACTTCGCCGGTAAGCTGAATCTCTATGCCTTCCAGACGTTTTGCCTGTCCACGGCTGCCGCTTTTCTCTCCATTGTATGACCAATCCTGCCAACCATAGCTCTGGATATGCGTCTTGTACTGAATGCTTCCAGAATATTCATCACCAGTCAGTTTAATACGGATCTCCTCTAAACGCTTTGCCTGTCCTTTCGTTCCTGCCATCGCGCCATCCTGAACCCATCCCTGCTGGTCACCATATGTCTGCACATGCACGGTGTAGGTAACACCCATCTTGGTCTTGGTTGCTGCCTTCGCAGTTTTCGTCGTTCCAATTCCAGTCACAACAGAAACCATCATTGCAACGACAAGAAGCCACGCCTGCATTCGCTTCCATGCTTGTCTTTTCATAATTTTCCGCCTCCTCGCACTTGATACGACATACGCGCACGTCTTATCTCTTTCCATACTGATCCTCATAGTACTTCTGATAGTCACCGCTCGTCACGTTCTTCATCCAATCTTCATGCTCGAAGAACCATGCGATTGTCTTCTTGATACCAGTTGCAAAATCTGTCTCTGGATACCAGCCGATCTCCGCCTTGATCTTGTCCGGTGCAATTGCATATCTTCTGTCATGTCCCTTACGATCTTCCACATAAGTGATTAGATCCTTCGATACAAGTGCACGTCTTGGATCATCTGCTGGAAGCATCTCCTGCAATGTATCAATAATAATATTGATGATCTCGATATTCTGCTTCTCATTGTGTCCACCGACATTGTATGTCTCGAACAGATGTCCCTGCTCCTGAACCATATCGATTGCCTTTGCGTGATCCTCTACAAACAGCCAGTCACGCACATTCTTGCCATCGCCGTAAACTGGAAGCTTCTTGCCCTGCAATGCATTGTTGATGATCAGTGGAATCAGCTTCTCCGGGAACTGGTAAGGACCATAGTTGTTACTGCAGTTCGTGATATTGGCAGGGAACTTATAAGTATCCATATATGCCTTTACAAGCATATCTGAACTTGCCTTACTTGCAGAGTATGGGCTGTGTGGCTGATATGGTGACGTCTCATAGAAGAATGCATTCTCATCATCTGGAAGAGAACCATATACCTCATCTGTCGATACATGCAGGAACTTCTTTCCTTCCTTGAATGTACCATCTGACAACTCCCATGCAGCCTTTGCACAGTTCAGCATAACGGCTGTACCAAGTACATTTGTCTGAACAAATACTTCTGGATGCTTGATACTTCTGTCTACATGCGACTCCGCTGCGAAATGTACGACGCGATCGATATCATTCTCTGCAAAGATCTTCGAGATTGCTCCCTTATCGCAGATATCTGCCTTCACAAATGTGTAATTCTCGCGGTCCTCGATATCCTTCAGGTTCTCCAGATTGCCCGCATATGTCAGCACATCGACGTTGATAATACGAATCTCGTTATCATACTTCTTAAACATGTAGTGAATATAATTGGAACCGATAAATCCAGCACCACCAGTTACTAAATACGTTCTCATTCTTTCTACCTCCTTGAACGACTCATACTAAGTTTGTTCTCCTGTCCGCATATTCCATTTTCATCCAGTCGAATATTCGTTTGGTTTATATCTATTATACAGGGTGCCCCTAGGGCACAGTCAAGTGTTTTTTCATTTTTTTGCAAGAAATATTCCCGCATCCTTCGTAATATGAAAATCTCCTGCTATCTTCCTTTTCATAAATGCCCGGAATTCTCTGTATTTATGCGCAATATACTGATTTTGATTTCCGTGGCACGACAGGACATACGAAATCAGCGGTTCCGCGTCGTCGATCTCAATCGCATCCTCATACTGCTGCCACTCCACCCGTTCAAATACACTTTGAAGAATATCCAATCCATTTTCCTTGCCAAACCGGTCATATAGATTCTCCGCCGCAAGCACAATCCGGTCATCAAATTCCATGACCAACTGACTGATTTCCTTCATATGTGCGGAGCCATAGGTACCTGCAATGAGCATGCCGCCCGGCTTTAACACACGTCGGATTTCCCAGCATGTCTGCCCAATATCATCACAGTAAAAGAGCACGTGATTTGCAACGACCAGATCAAAGGTCTTATCCGCAAATGGAATCGACTCGCACTCACAGATTGCATACGAAAACATCGCATCCTCCCTACCGATTTCGCGTCTTGCATCGTGCAGCATACCATCGGAAATATCTGTAACCGTAATTGAGATATCCTCCGGAAGCTTCTCTGCATTTTCCACCCAGATATCGCCCGCGCCACAGCCAAGCTCCAGAATCTTCTGTCCCGACTTTACCTGCATCTGCTCATAGATCCACGGGAACCAGCCCTGTTTATTTACCGAATACTGCTTGTGCAGGTTGATACGCGCCATGATATTCGAAGCGTCCTTGTACTGCTTCTTCAGGATGCTCTCTAAATCTGCCACCTGAATCAACTCAAACAATTTGGTCCAGTCTACTTCCCGGTCTGCCTGCAGGTCGTCGGTTGCCTCCCGAATCGTGCTTGCGACCAAATGCAACTGTTCAATGCGGTCTTCCACCAGCTTCTGCTGGATGTTCAGGGAGTTGACGATGAAATGCTTGTCCGCATCGTCCACCTGCATTTCCTTGATATCGCTGAGCGAGAATCCAAGATATTTGAGCAGGAGGATCTGCTGGAGCTTCGCCAGATCCTTCTCCGTGTAGTAACGCGCCCCGGAATCACTGACAAAGGAAGGCTTCAGGATATCCTTCACGTCGTAGTAGCGGACGGTTTTCTTCGTAATATTCGCTTGTTTCATAAACTCGCCTGTCGAGTAATATCCTTCTTTTTTCATAGTGTTTTTCCTTTTGCTTATCAAGAGAATGCGGAGGTAAATATTTTTCGCTTTCCGTTTTTCCTTTACCAGAACTCCGGGATGTAAAAAGTCCACCTCACAAAAATTGTAACGTGAATTTTTTGAGGTGGACTTCTTTACAGCTTGGAGTTCGTCCGTAGAGCCACTCGCAAGCCAAAATTATTTACTTAATTCTTCGCGCAGAATACGGTTAACCTCGGATGGATCAGCCTTACCCTGCATTGCCTTCATCGTCTGTCCGACAAGTGCGCCGATTGCTTTCTCCTTGCCGCCCTTGAAATCTGCAACAGACTTCGGATTCTTCTCGATCACATCCAAGATGACGGTACGAAGTGCGCCCTCATCATTGACGGTCTTCAAGCCATATTCTTCGACATAAGCTTCTGGATCGATATCCTCCGCAAATACATTCTCGAACACTTCCTTCGCAACGGTACCATTGATGACCTTCTCATCGACCATCTTGATGATAGCCGCGAGGTTCTTTGCTGAGAATTTTAAGTCATCGGCATCCATGGAGGCTTCCTTCATCAGACGCATCGTCTCAACCATCAACCAGTTGGACACCTTCTTTGGTGCTGCGCCAAGTGCAATCGCCTCCTCGAAGATATCTGCCAGCTTCTTGGAGTTCGTCAGGATATCAATATCATAATCCGGAATATCATACTCTTCCTTGTAACGGATACGCTTCTCATCGCGCAGCTCTGGCTGACGGCTGCGGATCTCTTCCATCCATTCATCACTGATAATAACCGGAACCAGATCCGGGTCTGGGAAGTAACGGTAATCCTGTGCATCCTCTTTCGAACGCATCGCATAGGAATATTCCTTTGTATCATCCCATCTTCTTGTCTCCTGGATAACCTTCTCACCGGATTCGATCAGATCGATCTGACGCTCCTTCTCGTTCTCAATGGCTCTCGCAATCGCCTTGAAAGAATTCAGGTTCTTCATCTCTGTTCTTGTACCGAACTCTTCTGCGCCAACTTCGCAGACAGACAGGTTAACATCGGCACGCATGGAACCTTCATTCAGCTTACAATCCGAAGCACCAAGGTACTGGATGATCAGTCTTAATTTCTCAAGGTAAGCAATGACTTCCTCTGCGGAACGCATATCCGGCTCGGATACGATCTCGATCAGAGGCACACCCGAACGGTTGTAATCAACCAGTGAGCTGTCTGTATACGGATCATGCACCAGCTTACCTGCATCCTCCTCCATATGAATCTCATGGATACGGACATATTTCTTATTCCCGTCAACCTCAATCTCTACCTTACCATTCCGGCAGATTGGATAATAGAGCTGTGAAATCTGGTAGTTCTGCGGGTTATCCGGATAGAAGTAATTCTTACGATCAAACTTACAGTTCTGTGTGATCGTACAGTTTGTTGCAAGACCAACTGCAACTGCCTTCTCAACTACCGCCTTATTCAGTACCGGAAGTGAGCCCGGCATACCGGTACAAACCGGACAGGTATGTGTATTCGGTGCGCCGCCAAATGCAGTGGAACATCCACAGAAAATCTTTGTCTTTGTGGCAAGCTCTACGTGAACCTCCAGACCGATGACTGTTTCATATGTTTTACTCATTATGCAAGCCCCCTTTCTGCTTCCACGGTGCTGAGAGCATCCGGACGCTTATAAATCTTTGTACATTCAAATGCATACGCTGCGCGGATAATTGATTTCTCATCAAATGTCTGTCCGAGCAGCTGCATACCAACTGGCATACCATCCTTATCCTGCCCGCATGGAAGGGAAATACCCGGCAGACCGGCAAGGTTTACAGATACTGTATAAATATCACCAAGATACATCTTGATTGGATCGCTTAAGGATTCACCCATCTTCAGTGCTGTCGTCGGTGCAACCGGACCTAAGATCACATCGTATTTTGCAAATGCATCGTCAAAGGCTTTCTTAATCAATGCTTTTGTCTTCAGCGCCTTTACATAATACGCATCGTAATAACCAGAGCTAAGAACGAAGGAACCAAGCATGATACGACGCTTTACCTCTGCACCAAAGCCCTCGGAACGAGTCTTCTTATACATATTGTGAAGGTCACGGTACTCTGCAGTACGATAACCATATTTGACACCATCGAAACGCTCTAAGTTCGAAGATGCCTCTGCAGATGCAATGATATAGTAAGCTGGAATCGCATATTCTACCATACCAAGGTCGAACTCTTCCACGATCGCACCCTTTTCTTCGAGCTTCTTTGCGGCTGCAAGCACGGCCGTCTTGACATCCTCATCGATACCCTCTGCGAAATAATCTCTTGGAATACCAATCTTCATTCCCTTTACATCATCCACCAGTGCAGATGTGAAATCATCCTCTGCCTGTGCGTAGGAAGTGGAATCCTTGTCATCATGCTTACAGATGGCTTCGAGAATCGTTGCACAGTCTGTTACATCCTTGGCGAGTGGGCCGATCTGATCGAGCGAGGAACCATACGCGATCAAACCATAACGGGACACTCTTCCGTATGTTGGCTTGATACCTGTCACACCGCAAAATGCGGCTGGCTGACGGATACTTCCACCTGTATCGGAACCAAGTGCATATGAAACTTCCTCTGCTGCAACGGCTGCTGCAGAACCACCGGAAGAACCGCCCGGTACCTTGTCTGTATCCCAAGGATTTCTTGTCACTCCATAGTAAGAAGTCTCGGTTGTACTTCCCATGGCGAACTCATCCATATTTGTCTTTCCGATGATAACCGCGCCTGCCTCCTGCAATTTCTCAACAGCAGTTGCTGTATAAGTCGGAACGAAATTACTCAGAATCTTGGAAGAACAGCTTGTAAGCATGCCATTGATACACATGTTATCCTTGATGGCAACCGGAACACCAGCCAACGGTCCGGTCAGCTCACCACTGTCAATCTTTGCCTGAATTGCTTCCGCCTGTGCCAGCGCGCCAGCCTCATCCACAGTGACAAAACAGTTGTATGTCTCGTCTAATGCTTTGATTCGCTCCAGACACGCCTTCGTTGCTTCTACGACGGTCACTTCTTTGTCTTTTATTTTCTTGCCGAGTTCAACGGCGGTTAATTTCATGATATCTTTACTCATCGCCGCTTCCTCCTAATCAAATGTCTTTGGCACTTTATAGCAGCCATCTTTTTGCTCTGGTGCATTTGCCAGAAGATTGTCTCTGTCATCTGCATTTGTCACAACATCCTCGCGGAATACGTTGCTGACTGGAAATGCATGGCTCATCGGTTCCACGGAATCGGTGTCGAGCTCATTTAATTTGCTGACATATTCCAGCATATTTGACATATCCTGCTTCGCCTGCTCCTTTTCCTCATCGGAAAGCTCGAGCTTCGCCAGAATACCTACATAATCAATTGTTTCATCTGTAATCGTCATATTTTTCCTCCTATAATGCTTGCGAATCTACATATTTAGTTTGCGAAAATAATCAATGAACCTGCTGATTCTGAGATGTTCGGATTTATTTTCTACGCAGACACGCTCCCGCTCGGTTCAGCACGTAGTGGTACTAAATTCGTGACAATAAATTGTCACTTATTAAGTACCAACGTGCTTCAACGGTCTGCTTAAGAATAATAAATCAGAACATCTCAATATACTACTTTTCTATTGATTATTTCCGCATACATACCATTCGTAATAAGCAAGCAATTCATATGAAATCACAATTGCCTTCTCTTTGCTGAAAAATACTACTGTCTTACCTTGATATGAACTTCACGAAGCTGCTGCTCTGTGACTTCGTTTGGTGCGCCACACATGAGATCCTGTGCAGTTCCACTCATAGGGAATGGGATAACCTCACGGATATTTTCCTCGTTACGAAGCAGCATAATCATACGATCTACGCCCGGAGCCATACCTGCGTGTGGTGGTGCTCCAAACTGGAATGCATTATAAAGTGCTCCAAACTTCTCCTCCAGAACACTCTTATCATAACCGGCAATCTCAAATGCCTTCTCCATGATCTGCATATCATGATTACGGACGGCACCGGATGAAAGCTCCACGCCATTACATACAATATCGTACTGGTATGCAAGGATTTCCAGCGGATCTTTCTCATTTAATGCCTCTAAGCCGCCCTGTGGCATAGAGAATGGGTTGTGTGTAAATCCAATCTTCTTCTCTTCCTGATTGTACTCGAACATTGGGAAGTCGTTAATGTAGCAGAAACGATATGCATTCTTCTCAAGCAGATCAAGACGGTTACCAAGCTCGGTACGAATCTGTCCTGCGAAGAGGGATGCCTGCTTCTCTGTATCAGCGATGAAGAAGATCGTATCAAGTTCCTTCAAGCCTGCGAGATCTTTCAACTCCTGCTTCATATCATCTGGAATAAACTTGTCGATTGGTCCCTTGTAAGAACCATCTTCCAATACTTCGAGATATCCAAGTCCGCCCATGCCGATAGACTGTGCGAACTTCAGCATCTTCTCATGCTGTCCCTTGGAAAGCTTCTTCTGTACGGCAATCGCACGAACAGTCTTGCCGTGGAATGGTGCAAATGTACATCTCTGGAAGAACTCTGTCACATCGATGATCTCAAGTGGATTACGAAGATCCGGCTTATCTGTACCATATTTCAGCATGGCTTCCATGTAGCTGATGATTGGGTATGGTGCTTCTGTGACGGTGTATCCCTTCGGAGCGAATTTCTTAAATGCTGCGGTAAGCACTTCCTCGCCAACCTTGAATACATCTTCCTGTGTTGCGAAGCTCATCTCAAAATCAAGCTGATAGAACTCACCTGGGGAACGGTCTGCTCTTGCATCCTCATCTCTAAAGCAAGGTGCGATCTGGAAATATTTATCAAATCCTGACACCATCAAAAGCTGCTTGTACTGCTGTGGTGCCTGTGGAAGCGCATAGAACTTACCCTTGTATCTTCTGGATGGCACGATATAATCACGCGCGCCCTCTGGAGAAGATGCGCAAAGGATTGGTGTCTGAATCTCCAAGAATCCCATCTCTGTCATCTTCTGACGCAAGAATGAGATTACGTTGGAACGGAAGATCATGTTCTCCTTTACCTTACGGTTACGAAGATCCAGATAACGATATTTCAGACGGACATCCTCTCGGACTTCCTTGGAAGTTGTCACCTCGAACGGAAGCTGCTTGTACACCTTTCCTAAGATATCTACCTCATGTGCTTCCAGCTCGATCGTTCCGGTTGGAATCTTCGGATTGTATGTCTCCTCGTCACGATGCTGAACCAGTCCTGCTACGGAAATACACTGCTCCTTTGTGATTCCATCGAGCAACGTTGTATCACGCATAACGACCTGCATTACACCATACATGTCGCGTAAATCGACGAAAGATACGCCACCGTGGTCACGGATGTTCTCTACCCATCCGGCGAGTCTGATTTCTTTTCCGACAAGGTCTTCTGATACTTGCGCCATTGTCATGTCTCTGTAAATGTTTGCCTGCATTTTCCTATCTCCTTTTCTGCATTAAAAAATCCCGAAGTCAAATGTGCTTTGACCTCGGGACGAATGTACATGTGTTACATCCGCGGTACCACCCGCATTGAAACCATCTCTATAAATATATATATATATATATATAAGATGGATTCCTCTCTTCATTCGTAACGTGAATGCTTCGGATAAACCTAGACCTCTTAGGATATAAATCCACGTAGGCTTCAACTTATCAGCTCCGGTAGTGTTCCACCAGACATGGTGTCATGTTATGGCTCTCAGTCGGTGACCATATTCCCTGTCATGTCCTGTTGTCGGCAGTCTCCTTCAACGCTTTTTCCCTATAATTGTTTCGATTATAAGCTAATTATCAGCAAATGTAAAGGGATTTATACGATTTTTTTATTCCTTTACGAGATCACAGGTCTCATATTTCAGGATCTTCCGGAGTGCTTCCGGATTCACTTCCACCTGATAGCCGATCTTTCCTGCCGAGAACATAATCGTCTCAAAATCATTGGCGGTCTGATGAAAGAATGTGCGAAATTGCTTCTTCATTCCAAGTGGCGAACATCCACCGTGAATATATCCGGTTAACGGCAGCAGTTCCTTCGACTTGATCATCGCAATGGATTTCTCGCCGGCAGCCTCCGCCGCTTTCTTCAAGTCCAGTTCCTGATTGACCGGAATCGCAAACACATAATGCTCGCCGGATTTGCCGACCGTCACCAATGTCTTAAATGCCTGATTCGGATCCTGATGCAGCACCTCTACGACCTCCATGCCGCCGACCGCGTCTGTGCCTGCATAGCAGTAATGCTTGTATTCGATTTTCGCCTGATCCAGCAGACGCATCACATTTGTTTTCTCTTCTTTTTTACCCATGTTGTTGCCTCTTTATCTGATATAGTACCCTCATTATAGTCTATATCAAATAAATTTTCTACTCTTCCTGCCACTCTTTTAATGCAGCCGAAAGCCGTCTGTCGATATCCTTTCTGGTTGCCTCGCACTCGTTTGGATAGTCCTTGGCTGCCTTGAAGATAAAACGCATCACAAATTTGAGTCCGATCGGCAATGCCTTCCGAAGCATGGATTCCGGCAATACAAAATGCGTGCCATGCTCATACGCAAGTGCTTCATATTGACAGGTATGTGGGCGTTCTTTCAGTCGCTGATCCATCCGGCGGACGTATTTGCCAGCTTCCCAGAAGGAATCGTCATCCGCACCAATCAGGAACAATCTGCCTTGGATGTTCTCCACCTTGATCATTTCCTCTTCGGTATGTTCTCTTGCTTTTTCCGAATCGATAAACAGACAGGTGGTTCGTTCAATATCCCCGGAGCCCTTTGTCTCCTCTTCTATTTTCTGCCAATAAACCGGATGTTCATACACAAACGGCATATACGGAAGTGGCTCGCCTTTCCACGAGAGCGTCGACGTTCCCGGAACCGGCCATTCCTTACATCCATCTTTCTCACCCTGCTCAAAGCCCTGCCATACAAAATCGCTGGCAGTCAGTCCAAATGTCAATGTAATATCCGGGAAATACGACGCTGCAACAAGCGAATCCATGCCTGCGGTACTCATTCCCATAATGCCAATTTTGCGGTTTCCATTGTCCTTCAACCACCGAATCGCCGTCTCAATTCTCTCCAGTGGGTTATTGACATGACTGTAATTCTTCTTTCCCGGTGACATGCAAAGTGCATTGACACCGTTTTTATGCAACCATTTCGCGCCGCATTTTGCCATATAGTCATTCGGATCATCGCCAAACAATCCAATCATGGCACAGTCTGCGCCCTTTGGATTTGCATAATATGTTCCATAGAACCCATCTTTTTCAATTTCAAAGAATTGTTTTTTCATTATTTTCTCTCCAATTTTTGAATCATACTTTTACTACGTTATCAAAACCAACACATATTAAAGCGTGTGTTAGTTTTGGCTAACCTAGTTTTATCACGAATCTATAGATTTGTCTATTCTTATTGGAGAATTTTCTATACGATGGCTTATTACACAAAAAAACGAGGCAATCGAACTTGCCTCGTTTCTGCTGCTAATTTTCCGGTTTGAGTGGTCCGTAATAATAAGAAGATGTTGCACCGCCATCGATCAGGAAGGTCGAGCCTGTGATAAATGCGCCCTTGTCGCTCATCAGAAGCTCTGCCACATTTGCCACCTCATCGGCAGTTCCCGGTCTGCCTGCCGGACATTTGGCGAACATGTTCTTGTAGAAATCGCCGCGTGGTCCGTTGAACTCATCCACGGCAAGCGGTGTCACGATGATGCCCGGTGCAATATCATTTAGTCTTGCGCCACGCTTGCCCCATTCTACCGACTGCGCCATAACCCGCTTCTCGTTACAGCGTTTTGCCATCTGGTAAGCATGCAGGGTATCTCTGATATTTTCCGGCTGCAGGATCTCAAGGCTTAATAATTCTTCCGTCGGTGTGGTTGCAAGTGCGGCATCCTCTTCTGCGGTAAGCTGCGGCATTCTCCATCCGGACTGACTGGAGATCGTAACGCCACAGCCGCCCTCTGCGATGACCTTTCCAACTTCCTCCAGCAAAACTGCCGTTCCGTACAGATCCACCTTTAAGATGGCTTCAATCGGTGCCTGACTTGGTGACACGCCTGCTCCATTTACAAGCATTTTGATCTCACCGTACTCCTGTGCCTTTGCGATCAGAGCCAGAATGGACTCTCTGGACGAAAGATCCATCTCCACCGGTTCTACATCAAAGCCCGCATTGTTCATGATTTCTGCAATCGTTTCTGCGTTCTTTCTATTCTTATCACCCATCACGATCTTCTTGCCATAGCCAACGCGTCTTGCAATCGCCATAGAAATCTGTCCCGCACCTGTCACAATCATTACATCTTTTTTACTCATAGTCTTCTTACTCCTTTCCTGATTTCCTTTTCTTTGCCCTTATCATAGTTAATTTCTTCTTCTGAATCAAAACTTTATTCTTATCATATTGATAAGTAATACTAATCGTTATATAATGTAATCGGGTGTTGGTACACGTAATCGAAATCCTTAAGAATCTAATTCAAATAGTTTATAAAACGGAGATATATGCATGTTATTACGTCAGATCGAATATTTACAGGCAGTCATTGAAAATGGAAATTTCTATGAGGCAGCAGAACAATGCCATGTGTCGCAGTCCGCGATCTCCCAGCAGATTAAGAAATTAGAAGATGAACTTGGAGTAAAACTGTTGGAGCGGCACAACCGGACATTTTCCCTGACGCCTGCCGGAGAACATTTCTATCGAAAGAGCCTGATTATCTCTGGAGACATCAAACAACTTGTCCGCGAGACAAAGCGAATCTCCGACCACGATCATGCCGTTTTACGAATTGGTTATTATAAGGGATATCACGGAAATGAGCTTTCCGAAGCGATTGCTTCTTTCTCAGAAAAATATCCAACCGTCGATGTGGAAATCACGGTTGGAAGCCACGAAGAACTCTATCACGCGATGGAGAATGGCATCGTCGATCTCGCGATCAACGATCAGCGACGTGCATTTTCGGATGCCTACAACAACGAAATTCTCGCCGAAAGTAAGATCTATATTGAACTCTCTACAAAAAATCCGCTTAGCCGACTGGCTGCACTTGAGGTAGAAGATCTGAAAAATACACCTTGTATTCTGGTTATCAATCAGACCGGTCAGAAGGAAGAACAGCACTATTATGAATCAATCATCGGGCTGCATGGGGACTTCCTCTTTGCAGACACCGTACAAGAAGCCCGGCTCAAGATCATAACCGGGCAGGGATATATGCCTGTCGATGTGATCGGCGAACAGGTCTGGTTCGACACGTCTGTCAGCCGAATCCCGCTTGTCAGAAACCAGTCTCCGGTCAAAAAGACCTACTGTGCATTCTGGAAAAAGGATAATTCCGGCTATTATATTGAAGAGTTTGCACAAATGCTGAAGGGGTGTTTTATTTGACTGTCTGTGAAACTAAATCCCAATTTTAACTGTAACAAACTATCGTAATACATTCGATCTTGAATAAATGTAAAACAGCTCTTGTGTATATTTATAGCAAGCATAATTTTTGTATTTCCCAAAACTCAAAAAGGCATCCGTTAACTAAATGACAGATGCCCATGTTTTAATTTAACTACTTAAGATATCCTTCTCCACCCATCAGCATTGTCATTTCCTCAATCCTTTCAAGCGGAAATGGTGGATTGCCAATAGGTTTCATCGCAATTGACATTAGCTTCATTGGATTATCATCTGCAGCAACTCTGTTAGAACTCAAAGCTCCGCACATCTTACATCGGTGAATAATCGCCCATTCGCCCTTATTTTTTACCCATACTGATACTGGTTCCATATGACCACCGCAATCGGACTCTCGGTCTCCCGGTTCAATATCAACATGTAAACTGTACAGACAATTCGGGCAATGATTTCTATGGTCACTTCCTGCCCCTTCTGGAACTACAGTTCTTCCACAATTTTTACAAACAAATGTTTCGTTACAGGGATGCGTCTTATAATATCCCTTTTCGTATTGCTTGCGCTTGTTTTCTCTATTCATTGTTGAATCCTCCATCTTGATTTTTTGAGGATTCATATTCACGTATTATTCCTTGAATTCTTTTTTCTGAAAGAAAAAACATTTTGCCAAGTTCTGCGATAGTTTCACCTGAATGGAATCTACTTACTATCTCCTTGTTTCTCTTTGCAAGCCTGTTTTTGGCACCATGCTTTTCACCCCAGCCCATTGCTTTCTCACTCCTGCGCGGGATATATAAAACTTTACCATCAACATATTTTTGAATTTCTCTGATCAAGTCTTCTGGCAAGACTTCATCTGCATTAACATAGCTCATATGCGTCCTCCTAATTGCCACCTTAGGATGCAATGGCTATAGCATTTAATTTTTTTGCAATAGCCACTGCTATCGCACAATTGCCTTATAATTCTTCAAAAAACACTCTTTGAACCTTTCTGGTTATATTTTGTTCAGAATACCACACGCAAACTATAACAACAACCTCTAATTCGTTTTAACTCGAAATTGAATCAACTGCTTTTTAATTATATATTTCTTCCTTGATATTGAACTGTCACAACAAAAACCTTCTTTGAATCCTTGTCTATCTTGAATACTACGACATAGTTATCAATGAGCAACTGCTTATAACCCTTTCCAGCATATCTTCCAACCATACGATCTTGATGCGCTTCAGGTATTTGTTCTAGTGTTCTTAATGCATCCCATATTCTATCTGTTTGTCCCTTTGCATTTTCAGGTGACAATTTTTCAAGTGCAATATATGCGTAGATATCATCTATGTCACGAAACGCTTTAGGATATAACATAACTTCATATTTATCCATAGTATTTCTGATTTAACCTTTCTATTGCACGATTCATTGAGATTGGTTCTGCACCTTCTTCAACTTCCTTCTCTGCCTCAAAAATAGCCTGATCGATTCTATTAATTTGCGCAAATCGCTCATATAATTCTGAACTCATTACAACCAAATCACTATATCCATTTTTTGTTATAAAAATTGGCTCTTGTTGTTTGTGCGCTAATTCGGATATCTCACTGGTATTTCTCAAATCTCTAATAGGAATAATTGTCGGCATTGTATACACCTCTCTTTCTTGTGTCACTATTGTAGCATTATTATGTCACGATGTAAATTGAAATATCCCTTACAAAATGAATATAATCCATTTTATTTAGGATTAAATCTAAACCAATATTCTTGCTTTATTTCTATCATCAACAGCTTCTGTTATTTTCTCTTCAATCATATACATGATTACTGCCACGCAAGTTGATGTTATGCTGTTGGGGAATTTTTGTATATTCCAAACTCTTCCCCCAAGTAGCATTGTTGTTTCAAGTTGCCGTTGGGGAAAAATCTCTTTTTTCAAAATTTTACCCAATCATTTTCCATGTTTTGGTTTGAAGGCTTGGGGAATTTTTCTTATTTTTCTTTTTTCACCCAATTGCCGTTTATTTTTTTACTTGGAATTGGGTAATTTCTTCAAAATAGCTAAACTTTACCCAATATGGTTAAGTATAGCAGATATGGCTTGGATTACAAGCCATGCTCCATTCGCCCCCCTCCGGGGCGCTTCATGGACGGCTCGCGCCGTATAAAACAGCAAAAATAAACGCCCCTGCTGCCTACATACAAGCCATGCCCCATTCGCCCCCTCCGGGGCGCTTCATGGACGGCTGACGCCGTATAATAAAAAAAGAGAAAACATCTCTCTGTGAGCAAGCTCCCATCGATGTTTTCTCTCTTTTTATTGCATGGCTTGTAGCTTAGCCAAAGTACCTCTTAAGAAGGCCCTCTAATGCTCTGCCATGTCTAGCTTCGTCTCTTGCCATCTCATGAACAGTGTCATGGATTGCATCCAGATTATTCTTCTTTGCACATTTTGCAAGATCAACCTTACCTGCTGTTGCACCGAACTCGCAGTCAACTCTCCAAGCAAGGTTCTTCTTTGTAGAGCTTGTCATGTTTGGCTCTAAGTCCTCACCTAACATCTCAGCAAACTTTGCTGCATGCTCTGCTTCTTCGTAAGCTGCCTTCTCCCAGTAAAGACCGATCTCTGGGTAACCCTCGCGATGTGCGATTCTTGCCATGCAAAGGTACATACCAACCTCTGAGCACTCGCCCTCAAAGTTTGCCTTGAGCTGATCAAAGATAAACTTCTTATCCTCATCGCTGATCTCTGGGTTGTTCTTTACTGTGGACGCATATACGCCATACTCATGCTCTGCAGCGAGTGTCATCTCACCCTCTACCTTCTTGAACTTATCTGCGCCAACATGGCAAACCGGGCACTCTGCTGGAGCTGCGTCACCTTCATAAACATATCCACATACTGTACATACAAATTTCATAATAAATCTCCTTTCGTTTCTCCACATGTTTGAATGATTATCATATCTTTTTTACTGAACTGCAATCTCTAACTTTTACAAATCAGTAATGATTATCATTTTTGTTATTGTTAATATATCACACGATACTCAGACTGTCAACCTATATTTTTTATTATTTTTAATTTTTTATTCGCGGTTATATCATTTCACAAATCAACATATGCACAAGTATTTCAATTACTTACCACATTAAAATGAGGTCCTATGACATCCATAGAACCTCTCATTTACATATATTAACCAAGCATGTTATTTACAACTTCATTCAGATGCATACCATTCGAGCCTTTGATCAATACGATATCTTCCGGCTGCATCACGGAAAGCAGATACAACGCAACCTCGCCATTGTCCTTGAAGCTGTAACAGTTGATATCCGAGTTGCTGTCCTTCACGCCCTGCATGATATGCTGTGCCAGATCACCGACTACGACCAACTCGTCGATCTTCTTCGTTGCCAGATATTTGCCGATCTCATAATGATACTCGACTTCCTTTTCGCCAAGCTCAAACATATCGCCAAGCACCGCGATCTTCTTACCAATTGTCTCCAGATCCTCCAGCACATTCAAACTTGCCTTCATGGAATCCGGGCTTGCATTGTAGGTATCGTCAATAATCGTGTATTTGCCCGGAATGCGGATCAGTCTCTGACGCAGCCCCTGGAACTTCGCAAGCCCGGCTGCTGCCTTCTCCAGATCCAATCCCATGTAATCCGCAATCGCAAGACCGACCAGTGAATTTCCGACATTGTGCTTGCCAAGTGCGTTGAGCCGCACATGCACGCGCGTGTCTCCATGCACGAAATCATATACATACTGGTAATCTTCCATATGAAGATTCTCCGCCCGGTAATCGCAGTCCGCACCAGTGCCATATGTAAATGTACGGACGCCGGTATCATCTTTCACTTCTGCAAGCAATGCATCATCGCCATTTAAGAATAGCACGCCATCCGGGCTCATATGATTGATGATAGACAATTTCTCTTTGCGGATATTCTCCCGTGTCTTCATAAATTCGATATGCGCAACACCGATCATCGTCACGACACAGATATCCGGCTTCACCATGTCAGACAGAATCTCCATCTGTCCCGGCTCGCTGATACCCATTTCAAGCACCGCTGCCTCTGCGTTCTCATCAATCCGGCGAAGTGTCAGCGGCACACCAATCTGGGAATTCAGATTACCCTCGGTCTGGTAGACATTTAAGCATCCCGAAAGCACAGTTGCGATCATCTGCCGCGTTGTCGTCTTTCCAACACTTCCGGTCACACCAATAACCGGCTTCTTAAACTTCTTGCGCACATAAGCACCAATATCCTGCAATGCCTTTTCTGTATCACTCACGTAGACAAACGGCTTCTCCGATACGACAATATCGGTATGCTGTGATGTCAGGGTTGCCGCACCTGTGTGAAGTGCGCTCTCGATAAACCGATGCGCGTCAACCCGCTCCCCGATGATCGGAACAAATAAATCGTCCGGCTTGATCTCCTTGGAATTGATGCAGACATCTTTGATCTCTGTATTTTCATCGCCACACAGCAATACGCCACCTGTTGCTTCCAATATATCCTTTATCGTTAATCTGTACATAACATCCTCCCGATTGGAATTACCATTTATAAACTATACTATTCGCCAAAGACTTCGCTGTTTCTTCATCCTTCAGGATTGTAACCAATGTGAGTGCAAATGCAATCGCCGTTCCAACGCCCCGGCTTGTCACGAAGTTTCCGTCGACAACGACCGGCTGCTCCTGCCAGTTCGCACCAAGCAGCTTGTCCTCCATGCCCGGATAGCAGGTCGCATTCTTTCCTTCGAGAAGTCCCATCTCTCCATAGATGGTTGGTGCTGCACAGATTGCTGCAAGCAATTTGCCTTCCTTGTCTGCTTTTCGGATCAGATCTGCCAGACCTTCATGTGCCTTTAAGTGCAAGGTTCCCGGCATACCACCCGGAAGCACGATCACATCCGGATCGTCCTGCTCCTCAAAGAGCTTATCTGCTAGCACTGGAATCTTCCGTGCACCGGTGATTTCCTTCCGTCCCATAATTGATACCATATCTGTCTCGATGCCTACGCGTCGCAACAGATCTACGACGGTCAGCCCTTCGACCTCTTCAAAACCATCTGCAAGATATACATTTACTTTACTCATATGCATCCTCCAAATTTTGCTTTTCTTCTATATTAAAATATTTTATAATTTATAAGGAACAATTCCATCCCATAATTACATGTAGTATATAATAGTTTGGGGAAATCTTCAAGATATTCCAGACACGGAGGAACAAAATATGGAAATCGAACGCAAATTTTTATTTCATAAGCTGCCAGATCAGCTAGACACATATCCACATTACGGCATCGAACAGGCATATGTGACGGCCAATCCGGTGATCCGGGTACGCAAGAAAACCTTATACGACGCAGCATCTGCAATCTCCGGCTACCAATATGTCCTGACTGTCAAAAGCAGCGGTATGTTAGCCAGACAGGAATTTGAGCTTCCGATTGATGAAGATGCTTACCAGACACTCTGCGCCAAGGCAGACGGCAATGTGATTGCGAAAACGCGCTATAAGATTCCACTCGATCAAGGGTTTACCTTAGAGCTCGATATCTTCGAAGGATTGTTTGATGGGCTTGTTATGGGCGAAGTGGAATTTCCAGATGAAGAAACAGCCAAGAGCTACACCTTACCAGATTCTTTTGCTGTGAAAAAAGAAGTGACGTATGATACGCATTTCCACAACAGTACGATGAGCGCGATGCGCAAAGAAGAAATCGCACAGTTTATACAGTCACTTTCTGCATAATTAACGTTGTTTTCAAACGAAACATCCCCGGAGATTTTTGTTGGTTAACCATGTCTCCGGGGATATTATTTGTTCTGTAAAAAGTTTAATTATTGCACATTCGCATTATACAATTCCTTAAAATAAGAATCCGTATGTAATAGTTCTTCAAAAGTCCCTTGTCCAACAATCTTCCCTTCTCTAAAGAGAATAATTCTGTCAAAACCGGCAATGGAATTCAATCTATGCGCAATCGCAATGACCGTTTTATCTTTCATTTTTTGCATAACCGCTTTCATTACATTTTCTTCAGTTAAATTATCCATTGCAGATGTTGCTTCATCCAAAACGACAAGTTCAGGGTTTTCAAACCACAAGCGTGCGAATGCAAGTCTTTGTTTTTCTCCTCCTGATAAGCAAGTACCTTTCTCTCCAATTTCAGTATCTAAACCTTCCGCAAGATTCTCAACCAAATGAGATAGTTGCACTTCCCTCAATGCATCCAGCATTTGTTCTTCTGACACGTTCTTCTCAAATACCAGATTTTCCTTTATTGTTCCATCAAAAACAGGAACATCCTGCGATATGTAGCTGACTCTGTCATACAAATTATTAAGGCAAATTCCACTTAACTCCATATCACCTAAGTAGATTTCTCCTTGATTGTATTTTAGTAATCCCAGTAATATCTTAATCACAGTGGATTTCCCAGAGCCACTTTCTCCTACAAAAGCTATTTTTTGTCCCCTTTTTATGAACAGGCTCAAATCATCAATAATTTTCCGTTCTTCATATTGGAACGATAAGTTTTTTATCGATATTTCACCAATATTCGTATGAATTGCGTTACCTTTTCTTAATTGATTATCCTCTTTTAAATCTAAAAATTCTTCAAATCTCTTATAGGATGCCTTGTCCAATTTATATTGAACATAAAGTACATTAAAAATAGCTATCGGCGTGTAAGCATTTTCAATCAGCGCAATGAGTGCAACTATAGAACCCACTGTAAGATTTTTTGTTTTCCATGCGTAAAATAAAATACCAATGTCTAACATTGCCACAAGCAGCGCAAATATTGTAAAAAATGCTTCATGAATCATATTCATTTTTACTTTTGATGATACAATATCCTCTTTTGCACTACGGGTTTTCTTTATTTCACTCGGAAACTGTTTGCTCATACGGAACACCAGCATTTCCATAAAGCCCCTGACCAGAAAATGATTGAATAGCTCCTCACTGTTCAAAATCTTTTCTTTTATTTTATATAGAAACTTTAGTAAAATATTGGTTATTATAAAAATGAGTATATAGCCTACAAACAAAATGTAAGTAATTTTTTTATCAATCTTCCAAATAAAATATACACTAAAAACAATAGTAGGAA
Source organism: Butyricicoccaceae bacterium (assembly GCA_963659815.1). GTDB lineage: Bacteria > Bacillota > Clostridia > Lachnospirales > Lachnospiraceae > Coprococcus_C. The sequence continues at coordinate 4,047 of CAVKUW010000027.1, read as the reverse complement.
GTAAATCACGAATCAAACGCAACCAGAAATTAAATACTACATTTCTGCCTGCGGATGAGCCATTCTCAATCCTTTGAACAAGTTTTCCAGTACCTATTTTCTGATATTCCGTATAATCGATTGTAGTTATTTTTCTAAGCGATAAAAGCTTAAAATCCAGATAAATACCATACTCCAATTTCTTTTCTGGATAATTATCCAGATAATTCATACAATAATTTACCAGCAAAATAAGACCGTAGGTTATAACTCCTGTAAATGTAAGTGTTCCAGCCGCCAATCCGTCAATAACCTTCTGAAAATAGTCCGTTTTGTAATTAGCCATAAATGCATTAAATATACCTAGTCCAATGTAAGCCAATACCCATAATTTGTTATTCTTTAGAATTTCTTTTATATAGCGCATAACTGTACTCCTTTAATATTGTATTTCAATCATTTGGACAGTACAGTTAACGACTGCTAGCAAGTTTATTTTCACCTCAGCACAATCTGCCAACAGTTTACATCAACTGTACTGAGTAGATACCTCGAATAAATTTCATATCAGCTTCACCTCTTCTTAATATTTTATATTCATTGTGAATCTTCTAAATACACTATACATCTATTAACATCTTTGGGGCAATAAAAAACCGGAACTTTCTTCTTCATAAATAACTCTTTGTCACTTTGAAGCATCTTCTCTAACTCTGGTTCTATTCCTTCTTCGTAATCTCCATAATGCCCGATCGTGAAGCGGCACTCATGTTCCATATTATCTTTTGTCTTAAATATAATATGAGCTTCGGTGTAGGGCTGGATAAAATCATTAATTAAAGTTACATCTTCTATGATTCCCTCGACCAGATTCCATTTTATAATCATGAGATATCGATTGGTCAAATAAATGATAGGAATAATTGCAAGGAAAGCAGCTAAAAAAAGCCATCTGTTAAAAAGTCCCATAATGATTCCGGGGATAGCCGTTATAATCACCGCAATCATACACCTCTTACATGTTCTCTTTAATACTTTACTTTTATATTTATGCTCCCTATGTATGTTTTCCATTTTAAAACTCTTCGTCTTCATCATTTTCTTCTTCCGGTTGAATCTCACAAACAAATTCAATATTTCTTTTGCCGAATACATCTGTCAAATAAGCAATCTCTTCTTCATCCATTGTAAAAAACGACAACTTATTTTCGCTGACAGTTATTTTCTCCTGCTCTGTTGTCGTTACCTCCAACGTGATAACGTGCCAACCATCTTTCACTGTTTCAAACAGTCTTGTCATTTGTACCTTTGCCAGATCCAGTGCAGTCAACTTTCCACCATATAGAGAGATAAGAAAACTCTTTGTCAAATATATCCTAAATTTGTTTAACCAGAGAGCTTCCGGCTGATTACATTCTTCATCAATCTGCTCTGCCAATGGATGTCTATATTTTTTAATCGCACGCACCTGTATTAATACCATCGAAATTCCAACCAATATCAAGATGCCCCCGATATCCAGATTCGCAAAATATCCTTCCTTGAGTATTTTTCCATAGGTAAGCTTCGTCATACGTATAGCAATAAATTTGTGATTGATATACGCACTTACGATTGTTTTTACGTTCTCATCAATCACAACTTTCGTCATGCCTTCCACTCTTGCCGTACCGTTCTCTTCCACTCTCTGCTTCAAATCTACGAACTGTTCCGGTTGCATCTCTACAAGATAGCTTTCCTCAGCGGTTGTTACAAGGTAATATCCTTCATATTTATTTTCCGCCAACTTCTCCGGTACCCGAATAATATCAATATATGCTGTCTGATTTGCAGGATTGGATTCTTCCTGTAATACCTGCTCAAATGGTCGGACATAATCCATCTTTCTCTTTGTCTGAATCATTCCAAATCCCACCAAAAATATTCCGATCACTAAGAGGATCATTCCGATTGTTCGCCATATTTGATTGAATTTATATTCTTCTTTTATATGCTTATTCGTATATTTCATGTCATGTATCCTCCTATTTTAATGTCAGATTAAATACAAATTAAAATGTTTTCCAACATTTTGATTTTAAAAATTCATTCATAACCTCTATACTTCCACCTTCATAAAAGCCAACTAACTTTTGCTTAAACTCAGGTACATGCTCCTCTGGAATAACCAGAAATCCCTGCCCATGCGATATTAAGTAATGATTAGCAAAAATCACGGATGTTCTTTTATTTCCATCAATAAAGATTTGCGTCTTCATGCAATACATACACAGGTTTATTGCTATCTCAATTTCATCTGCTTCGGAATTAATAATTTCATTTATTCTTTCTATTACTATCGATTCAATAGGTATCGGCGGAATATATTTGCTCCCGCCAATTTTTACCGGAACACCTCGTATCTTACCCCCATCATAAAAAAATCCCTCATTAACCAATTTTGCAATATGACATAATAAATAATAATCCGTATCTGCCTGTGCGACATCAGAATCCAGAATAAACTCCCATGCATGTTTCAGATTCAAAATCTTTTGAATATCATCTGCCGTCATTCCGTTTACAGTACCATTATCAATAATATCCTCAGTCTGAGGATACGATGCTGCAACCCCCTCTAATATAGCCTGATCATATATGTTCTCCTTCATATTTGCCCTTGCAAAATCAATATTTTGAAGAACCCTATTACTTAAACCATTTGCTTCATAACCTAATTCGGCAAGCCTCTTTTCTATCTTACGCAATGATTTTTTTAATTCCCTCAATTCCTTGGCATTACGTAAAAGCAATTGATAAAGGTCTTCCGAATATACATCGACATATGTAGATGTAAGTCTGCTTCCGACACGTTTTCTTATATATAAATATTTTCCGCTTGCATTTTCTTTTACTTCCGGATTTCCATCGTATGGTATTAATTTAATTCTTGCCTGAATATCAGCTTTATCCTGCAATAACGCTTGAATCTCATTAAAAGAATTCATACTATCACTCCTTTAGGGAACTTTTTTATACTATTATATGTAAAAAGTTCCCTATATTCAATAAGCTTTAGGGAACTTTTTTTCTTTTTATTGTCAAAAAGTTCCCTAAAGCATCAATTCAAAATTATAATAATTTATCGGTTTCTTAGTAAATTCGGTTTTTCCGAATTTTTTTATTGTGGATACCTGTTGTAATTCACCGTCTTCGTAAATATTTTTAGCCTACTCCTACAAATTTCCATTTTCTTAATCGTTAAAAATCAACATATTAAAAATACTGCTACCAAACATGCAACTAATCCCATGAACCAAGGTAATATAAAAGATAGAAAATTTGCCTTATTTTTTCGAAGCAGAATCATTGCGGTTATCATTATGGCTAACCATGCGAACATAATAAAATATCCAAATGGTACAAAAGACATATCCTCTACATAATCTTTTGTGCCGGGAGAAGTTTCAGGAAAAGCAAACGCCCACCCCAGTAATGCTAAGTAACTACCAAGCGTTCCTTGCAGAAGCCCTAGTATTACCAAGCATATCTTTTTGATTACATTGTTCAAAATAAACACCTCCAAACAAAAGATAAACTTGAAGTTATCTCTCTTTGAAATCAAAGTTGCTGTTTACATTTCTTTAATACAGCCAATAATGTGTCCATCATTTCTATACCAGGCATATGTCCTGTGTTAGCAACCACCTTGCAATCTAAATTTGCATTATTGCAATTATTCACTAATTCTTCTACTGATTTTGTAGAAGCAACTATATCTGTATCGCCCTGCAAAATTATGTACGGAATTCGAACACTTTTTAATTGCTCGGTAAGGTTAATATGTATTATTTCTTTCCACAATGAAGTATTCTTCCTATATCCGTTTACCATAATTGCTTTAAAATCCTTCATTTTGTAATCAGGACTCGCCAACAATCCTTTTATAATAGTTCCCATTGGCGCTTTCTTACCAATTTTATTTTGATATGCATTTGTATATTTACGGAGTGCACTTGATATCAATTGCAAGTCTTTCCCTTTAAAATTATCTACTGTTACATTTTTGATTCTTTCTAGCTTCTTTAC
>CAVKUW010000026.1:18372-35555 GCA_963659815.1 Butyricicoccaceae bacterium | reverse complement strand
CTATATTTCTCATTTGGTTCACTGTTAATGTCCATCTCTACCAACGCACAATCTGGAACCGGAATCATATTATTGAAATTAATTGCGCCATATTGTCCACCCTGTATTTTTCGAAAGTCTTTTCCATTTTTCATCTTCATATGTTTTGCCTTAGGAGAAGTAAATGGTGCATAATATTTAATATTTTCTATCTGCACAACCACTCCCACATATGGCCTGCTTTCCTTTTTATTTTCTGCTACTTTTGAATCATATGTACGCAAAAAATCAATATACCCCTCTGCTATGTAATAAAATCTCATATTTCTCCTCCGTATAAAAAAGGGGACGATTTCTCGCCCCCGCGTTTTTAGGTTCCCACTTCATGGTAGGGACTCACCAGCTTTTTTTAGTTCTCACTTCATGGTGGAGACTTACCGCTTTTTCAAGTTCTCGCTTCATGGTGGAGACTCACCAACTTTTCTATATTTATTATACTCAAATAAACAAAGGTTATCAACTGATTTCATATAATTTTCATAATTTAATATCTATAACCCTCGTTCTTTAAGCTTGCATACAAGCTGCACATAGAATTCCCTCACATCAAATCCCGGAATATCCTCACGATTCAAGTCGATCACATCCCCATGTGAGATTCCACGCTTGCCTTTTACGGTCAGGAACTCATAATCTTCGCCCCATGTAAAAGACTTCTCTCCAACCAATCCGTCATTTGGTCCGTCAAAACGCTTAACAAGCAAGTACGACAGATTCAGTGGAAATCGTCCGGATGATGGGCGATTCAATTTCGAGCCAAAAGACTGGTAATAAATTCCCGGTGCATCCTTTACCTCTTCATTGAAGCTCACACAGTTTGTAGAAGTGAGATCATGCACAGCCGCCATGAAATCGGGATTCGTATCTCCAAGCTTTTCCGCCCCTGCATTGTACGCCTTTTCAATCGCCTTTTGCTGTGTCTCCGGGATATTCTCTAATAAATAATCGGCAAATTCACAGCCCCTGTGTGGCGTATTGATCGTCGTAAGCGATGCAATATAATCTCCCGCTGAAGTAAGTGCAATTGCGGCTCTCGTGTCAAGTCCACCTTTGGAGTGGGCGATCACATTCACCTTCTCACAACCAGTTTCCTCAACAATCTGTCTGATACGAGCCTCTAATTCCTTTGCACTATCCCGCACAGCCGCAGCACTATTATGGTTGCCATAATAGATCTTCGCACCATTTTTCTCCAACTCCGCTGGTATTCTGCCCCAATAATTTAGGTGTTCAAAATCCCGGAAGAACACGCCATGCACCATGAGTATCGGATATTTCGTCTGACAGATCTGCTCGTCCGCCCGCGCCGCATTTCGCTTTGCACGCAGCTTTTCGAACTTCACTTCCCGTCTTACCGTCCGGATAATGATATGCAACATCACCAGATGTGCAATCGGAATCCATCCACATATAAGTCCCAGCACACGCCAGCGGATCCCCAACTGCTGAGATGTCAGATACACGCAGATCATTCCGATCCAGAATATCGTAATCTCAATCAGAAAAATGATGCACAGACGAATCAGCCAATATTTTTTCTCCACAGTAATTCCTGCCGGACCATTCGCAAACCATTTCTCATAGAATCCGCAAAAGCCGAGAATCAGATAGATGGCTGCAAGCAATGTTGTCACATAAAATATCTGCAACATGTTCTTACCGAAATTACATATCTTCAGCTTTCCTGTCATTTTTTCTCCTATCGGCATCCATGCGATATAGCATTGATTCCATATCTTTATGAATGTCTACCTTATCCCTGCAAGCCCGCTGACTGACGAATCATATCCTCCACAACAATATCATAAATCTCGCCAACCGTGTTGCAATATTTCAGAACCTCCCACGGCTCATTCGTATGAAAATGGATCTTCACCAGATCCTCATCTCCAGCAGCAATCAAGCTGTTTCCTTCGATATGATCCGTGATATAATCTGCGATCTCATCCTCATCCAAGTCCTCATCTCTCCGATCGATCAACAACTGCGTATCATAACGATATGCAAACTGATCATCCTCTGCATCAATTGAATTCATTCCCATATTCGTTTCCTCCATTTTTCAAATTTTACCCTGCTACAATACTTCTGCAACAAGCGCAGCCGTCTATACCGGCTTCACTGTTTTACAGTGCTACCTGCATCGCTCCAGCTTCGCCGCACGCATCATGTAGCTTACATTGTTCACAAGCTGGATAATACATACATATACAAATCCCATAATATCTGTCTTGAACAAAAATGTAAAGATAAATGTGACAATACATAAGACCATGTATACCATATTTGTGCTCAAAAATGCCTGATACCCTGCACGGTACGCAATCAACCGCTCTGCTTCGTCACAAGAATTCATCCACACTTTATGAAACTGGAGGTCTAATGCATTTCCGCGTTTTTCCGGATTTAACTTTTTCTCAATATCAACAGTAAGTTTCGGAATCAGAATCTCAATTGCCATTGTTATCACGAACAACGCAACTGCAATCACCCACATCGCGGACTGATATCCGCCCGCTTTTCCATATCCTTTTTCTACATCATATAAGAAGCAGAAAAACAGACAAAGCTCTATAATCGAAAAAATGTTTGACATGATCATCGGTACATTCAATTTTTCCTCCAACGTATCCCACAGATCATCATTTTCACGATCCCTCTGTAACTGCTTATATAACGTGTTGCATCTTGCATACGCGATTACCGGAAGCAGGCATCCTAGAAACGATACAACTGCGAAAAGTATTGGAATCGCATCAAACGAAAATGCTCGGATTGCTGTAACAACCGCGTCAAGGCTTTGCGCCTTTTCAAGCTTTCCAATGATTTTTCCTTCAATATATCCCGCCAGAAAACAGATTGCCAACACAGAAATCAATATGATAAATGCCTTCTTTGTTGATTTTTCCTTCGGTTTCTTATCTTTACTCATCTTCCGTATCCTCCGTATATTCAAAGATATCTTCCACAGTCACGCCGCATGCTTTCGCAAGCTTCAACGCTAATGTGACAGACGGCGAATAATCGCCACGTTCAATCTGACTGATTGTCTGGCGCGATGTCTGCACCAAAGCTCCCATCTCCTGTTGATTGACTCCGAGCTTCGCCCGGTATTCCTTCAAATGATTATTCAGTGGCATCGTGCTTCTCCTCTCCACCATAATATTTCGGATTCACAAACGCAAAGTTTTCCCACACCTTTTTATTTTTTACTCCGCCAAAGATCATGTTTCCATACAGATTCCCAAATATCACCGCATAGCAGACTCCTATTCCAATATTATCCATCGCCATCCAGCCAACAGCGAACCCAACAACGGCACCTAGAATATATCCGTATGCAACCTTCTTTTTCTCCTTCGGATCTATATTCTTCCGATAAATCAGTTCATCGCCCCACTCGATTCCGGCCCAGAATCCATCGCTCATACAGCCCTTCATATAATTTCGGATCATGTCTTCAATCTTATTTTTATGATCGGACAGCGCATCCGGCAGATACCATAAAATAAGCTTCATCGCCGCTTTGCTATCTTCAAAAATCTCTTTCAATTTTCTGACAGCTTCCTGACTCTCCATCCGCCATTCGCCTGCCATGGCTTCTGTCTCTCCAGCTTCTATAAAATAGTCCTCAATCCTCTCAAACACATATATTCCGACCAGTTTCTTCTCCTGATAAATGCCGCACACCTTTCCGTTGCTTGCAAGTGCCTTGTCTACTGCATTTTTTATATTCTCGCCAGATGCCTCAATCGGCACTTCCTCGCCCACATGGGCACCCAGCCGGAAATCCTCTCTATCCACTCGCTTACCCTTGATCGTATAGATTTTCAGTTTCTTATCCGCTTTTACAGTTCCAATCTCCATATCGCACACTCCATTCTGCCGCGCTCTTACATAATTGTATCTCGCGGCTATTTATACTCACTCTTCTTATACTTGACAACTATTCTTGTCATCTGTGCACGATCTATATATAACATATGACAAGTTTCCTTGTCAATATTTTTTCGTTTTTACCCTGTGGTATATCGACGTGGTTTTTTCCACTTACTTTTCTCTACCTCGGGTATCACCACATCGCTTTCGCTCTGTGGTATATCGTCGGGCGCATCCTAAATATGTGCTTCGCACATATGCGCCCTCCTACGCCCACGCCGTGGGCTTTTCCGCTCGCCACTTTCTCTCCGCGCCCATTTTGAGTCAACAAACTTGCGCAGAGACAAGATGCGCTCTGCACATCTTGTCTCTGATTAGCGGTCGTCAAATGCACCGCATAAATGCGTGCATTTTCCTCGTCGCTATAACAAAAAACCACCGCATATCTTACGATACACGGTGGTTCTAAACTCTTATTTAGTATTTACTTTCGCAAGTAATCAAATTACTTTGCAGCAAGCTCAGCCTTGATAGCCTCTGTCAGTGCTGGAACGATCTTGTTTAGATCACCAACAACACCATAATCAGCTACATCAAAGATTGGAGCGTCTGGGTCCTTATTGATTGCAATAATGATATCAGACTCTTCCATACCAGCTACGTGCTGGATTGCTCCTGAGATACCGATTGCGAAGTAGAGCTGTGGACGTACAGTCTTACCTGTCTGACCAACCTGAAGCTCCTTTGGCTTCCAGCCTGAATCTACAACGGCACGTGAGCATGAAACCTGTCCGCCAAGTACGTCTGCAAGATCCTCCAAAAGCTTGAAGTTCTCAGCAGAACCAACACCACGACCACCAGATACAAGAATCTTTGCATCCATGATATCCTTGATGTCTGAAACAGCCTTCGAAATCTCAAGGATCTCTACATATCTGTTATTTGGTGTGAAACCTGGGTTGTAGTTGATAACCTCAGCCTTTGCACCCTCAACCTTGTCAAGCTTCTGCATAACGCCTGGACGTACAGTAGCCATCTGAGGACGGTTGTCAGGACATGCGATTGTAGCGATTGTGTTACCACCAAATGCTGGACGAGTCATAAGAAGCTGATTGTGCTTCTGCTCTTTTCCAGGGATTGGGTTAACAGGGAAATCACCGATCTCAAGTAATGTACAGTCAGCTGTAAGACCTGTCTGAACTCTTGCTGAAACTGTAGGACCAAGATCACGACCGATTGCTGTTGCACCAACCAACATGATTTCTGGCTTGAACTCATTGATAACTGAAGCAAGTGCGTGTGCATATGGCTCAGTTCTGTAATTCTTCAACTCTGGATCGTCTACTACGATTACCTTATCTGCACCGTAAGCAGCAAGCTCGTCTACAAGTCCTGAAACATCAGAACCAACCAATACTGCTGTTACTTCTGTGCCTAACTTCTCTGCAAGTCTCTTTCCTTCGCCAACAAGCTCGAAAGAGATTCCGCTTAATACATTATCTACCTGCTGTGCAAAGACGAATACGCCCTTGTACTTTGCTAATTCTTCTGCATTCATTGCTCCCATTTTATTCACCACTTTTCCTTTTTAATTAAATTACGTGCTTATCCTTCAGTTTACCAACAATATAGCTTACTGGATCTGCGTCTTCCGGAGCCATCTCGCCCTGACCCTTCTTAACCTTGTCAGAAGCTCTGGCGATCTTTGTTGGAGAACCATTCAAACCGATGTTTGAATCATCAACATCTACAAGATCTGCTCTACCAAGAGTTGTGATCTCTGCATTCACTGCATCGAAGATTCCACCTGGTGTCATATATCTTGGATCATTTAATTCAGAAAGTGCTGTGATAAGACATGGCATCTGAGCCTTTACCATATGGTAACCATCGTCATACTGACGCTTAACGATTACGCTGTCTCCATCTACCTTGATCTCCTGTGCATAAGAGATTACTGGAAGTCCAAGGTGCTCAGCGATCTGAGGACCAACCTGAGCTGTATCACCATCGATAGCCTGACGGCCTGTGATGATCAGATCATAGTCAAGCTTTCTGATCGCACCAGCGATTGTTGTAGATGTTGCCCAAGTATCAGCACCACCAAGTACACGGTCTGTTACAAGAACACCCTTGTCAGCGCCCATAGCGATTGCTTCCTGAAGAACATCTGCAGCCTTTGGAAGTCCCATTGTAAGAACTGTAACCTCAGCGCCATACTGATCTTTCAGTCTAAGAGCTGCCTCAAGACCAGCCTTATCATCTGGGTTCATAATTGTGAGCATTGCTCCTCTATTCAATGTACCATCTGGGTTGAACTGTACGCCACCCTTTGTATCAGGTACCTGCTTAATACATACGATAATTTTCACGATAAGTACCTCCTTACTTTAACAAGTTTGCTGAGATAACCATACGCTGTACTTCTGAAGTACCTTCGTAGATCTCTGTGATCTTAGCATCTCTCATCATACGCTCAACGTCATACTCCTTGATGTAACCATAACCACCATGAAGCTGTACACACTTTGTTGTTACTTCCATAGCAACCTCAGCAGCATAAAGCTTAGCCATAGCAGCCTCTACAGAGTAAGAAACCTTAGCGCCACTCTGATACTCATCTTTCTTTCTTGCAGCCTTGTATACAAGAAGCTTAGCAGCCTCAATCTTTGTAGCAAGATCAGCAAGTACAAACTGTGTATTCTGGAACTGAGCAATTGATCTACCAAACTGCTTTCTTTCCTTTACATAGTTTACAGTTGTCTCAAGAGCGCCCTCAGCGATACCAAGTGCCTGAGCAGCGATACCGATACGACCACCATCGAGTGTGTGCATAGCGATATTGAAGCCCTTGCCCTTCTGTCCAAGAAGTGCATCCTTAGGGATACGGCAGTCTGTGAAGATCAACTCATATGTAGAAGAACCACAGATACCCATCTTGTTTTCCTTAGTACCGAATGTAAATCCAGGTGTTCCCTTCTCTACGATAAATGCAGAAATCTCTTTCATCTTTCTGCCACGCTTCTCAACGATACCTGTAACAGCGATTACGATATATACGTCAGCTTCCTTACCATTTGTAATGAAGCACTTAGAACCGTTCAATACCCACTCGTCGCCATCAAGAACTGCCTTTGTCTGCTGTCCCTGTGCATCTGTACCAGCACCTGGCTCTGTCAGACCGAATGCACCGAGCTTCTTACCAGATGCAAGATCTGGAACATACTTTTCCTTCTGTGCTGGTGTACCAAATGTTACGATAGGGTCTACACACAGAGATGTATGTGCAGATACGATAACACCTGTTGTACCACAAACCTTAGAAAGCTCTTCTACGCACATAGCATATGTGAGAATATCACAACCCTGTCCGCCTAATTCCTTAGAAACAGGAATTCCTAAGAAACCATACTTTGCCATCTTGTCTACAGTCTCTCTTGGAAATCTGTGCTGCTCATCAATTTCCTGTGCAAGAGGCTTTACTTCGTTCTGCGCAAAATCCTTGAACAGAGTCTGCGCCATTTCATACTTCTTGTCTAAAGTGAAATCCATTCTTTCTATCCTCCATAATAGATTGTTTATTACACCCGCACGTGGCTAACAGCCACATGCGGAAATTGTACGCTTATTACTGAGCGTCAACAGGTGTCTTTGTACGATCTGCGTTGTATACGTAGAATCCCTTGCCAGACTTAACGCCGAGGTTTCCACCACGTACCATCTTACGAAGCAATGGACATGCACGATACTTGCTGTCGCCTGTTTCCTTGTACAGAACATCCATGATTGCAAGGCAGATATCCAAACCTACGAAATCACCTAACTCAAGAGGTCCCATTGGATGGTTTGCACCAAGCTTCATAGCTGCATCGATACCAGCGATATCTGAAACACCTTCCATCTTGATGAAAGCAGCTTCGTTGATCATTGGGATAAGGATACGGTTTACAACGAAACCAGCAGCCTCATTTACCTGTACAGGTGTCTTACCGATCTCCTCAGAGATCTTGATGATCTTATCAACTGTCTCCTGTGGAGTATTTACACCAGCGATAACCTCAACAAGCTTCATTCTGTCAGCAGGATTGAAGAAATGCATACCGATCATAGGACGTGTAAGACCATTTCCAATCTCTGTGATAGAAAGTGAAGATGTGTTAGAAGCGAAGATACACTCTGGCTTTGCAATCTTGTCAAGCTCAGCAAATGTTGTCTTCTTAACTCCCATATCCTCGAATGCAGCTTCTACGATCAGATCGCAGTCTGCACAGAGATCTTCCTTCAGACCAGGTGTGATGCTTGCAAGAATTGCATCTACCTTCTCCTGTGTCATCTTTCCTTTTTCTACAAGTCTAGCATAGCCTTTCGCGATCTTATCCTTTCCGCCTTCAGCCCACTCCTGCTTGATGTCGCAAAGTGCAACTTCGTAACCATCAACCATAGCAAATGCCTTTGCAATGCCCTGTCCCATGGTACCAGCACCAATAACGCCAACCTTCATGTTTATTTCCTCCTTAAAATTTTAATTACTTACTTATATATTATTTGTTCTGGAATGGAACAACCTTTAACTTCTTCTCCTTGTCTTTCTCAAGGAAGTTGCCCATACCTGCCTTCTGGTCTTCTGTCTCGAAGCAGTCACCAAAGAGCTTCTCTTCGATCACGATTGCCTGATCCATATCTACCTGAAGTCCATCGTTGATTGCCTTCTTGCAGTTTCTGACAGCGATCGGAGCGTTTGCTGCGATGCCTGCTGCCATCTTCTTTGCTGCTGGAAGAAGCTCTTCCAATGGATATACAGCATTTACAAGACCAATTCTGTATGCCTCATCCGCCTTAATATTTCTTGCTGTGTAGATCATCTGCTTTGCCATACCGGCACCTACCAGACGAGCGAGTCTCTGTGTTCCACCAAATCCAGGTGTGATACCAAGACCTACCTCCGGCTGACCGAATACTGCATTCTCAGAACAGATACGGATATCACAGCTCATAGAAATCTCACAGCCACCGCCAAGTGCAAATCCGTTGATTGCAGCGATTACCGGGATTGGGAATGTCTCGATCTTACGGAATACATCATTTCCCTTCTTACCGAACGCTTCGCCCTCAGCCTTTGTAAGTGTAGACATCTCTCCGATATCAGCACCTGCAACAAATGACTTCTCGCCAGCGCCTGTAAGAACTACGGCTCTTGTTGTATTCAGATCAATCGCATCGAATGTAGCCTCAAGCTCATCCAACACCTGACTATTCAACGCATTCAAAGCCTTTGGTCTGTTGATTGTAACAACGCCTACAAAGCCTTCCTGCTCATAAGTAATAAATTCCATCTTAATCTCCTTAAACTCTATCCATGTATGTTACGCGGCTCAATTAGTCCTCAATCTTAACGATTGTAGAGCAGCCCATACCACCACCGATACACAGTGTAGCAAGACCTGTCTTAGCACCTCTTGCCTGCATCTCATGAAGCAATGTAACAAGGATACGGCATCCAGAAGCTCCAACTGGGTGACCAAGTGCAATTGCACCACCGTTTGGATTGAGCTGCTTCTTTGTATCAATACCAAGATCCTTACCAACTGCTACTGACTGTGCAGCGAATGCCTCGTTTGCCTCGATGATATCGAAGTCTTCGATCTTCATGCCTGTCTTAGCCATAACCTTCTTTGTAGAAGCAACAGGTCCGATACCCATGATAGAAGGATCAACACCTGCAAGTGCGCCTGCAACGAATGTAGCCATAGGCTTAACACCAAGCTCCTTAGCCTTCTCCTCAGACATAACAACGATTGCTGCTGCACCATCGTTGATACCAGAAGCGTTACCAGCTGTAACGAATCCGTCTGGGTTGATTGTACGAAGCTTAGCCAGAGTCTCAACAGTTGTTCCAGGACGAGGACCCTCATCCTTCTTGAACTCGATTGTCTCTTTCTTCTTCTTAACCATAACTGGAACGATCTCTGCGTCAAATGCACCAGACTCCTGAGCTGCTGCTGCCTTCTGCTGGCTGTTTGCTGCAAATGCATCAAGCTCTTCACGAGTCAGACCCCACTGCTCACAGATGTTATCAGCTGTCTTGATCATGTGGTAATCATTGAATGCATCCCAAAGAGCATCGTTTACCATTGTATCAACGAGCTTGCCATTGTTCATTCTGTAACCAAAACGAGCGTTCATAGCTGCGTAAGGAGCCATAGACATGTTCTCCATACCACCTGCTACAACGATGTCAGCATCGCCAGCCTGAATCATCTGAGCTGCCATGTTAACACAGTTCAGACCAGAACCACAAACTACGTTTACAGTAACAGCAGGTGTCTCAATAGGAAGTCCAGCCTTCAGAGATGCCTGACGAGCTACGTTCTGTCCAAGACCTGCCTGGATTACGCAACCCATATATACATGATCGACCTGATCTGCAGGAACGCCTGCTCTGTTCAGAGCCTCCTTGATTACGATAGAACCTAACACTGGTGCTGGTGTTGTTGAAAGTGCACCACCCATAGTACCGATTGCTGTACGACATGCGCCAGCTAAAACTACTTTCTTTGCCATGTTGAAAATTTCCTCCATTTCGTTTTATTGTTTCTATCTGTGCCGATCATGCATATGTCGACACGCCTAGATAGATAATATCATAATTTCCATGGTTTCGCAATAAAAGAAACCCTTACTTTTGTTTCTTTTTATGTACATTGCGTATACTTTTTTTATTTTTTGTATTCATTTGCAGCTTCTGGTTTTGTCCTTGCTTCTGTGCAGAATTTTTATGTTGCACATTCGAACGATTTCCAGATTGTTTATTCGATGTGCCATATTGAGATTTTTTCTCATTTGCAGCATTCTTCATCTTCCGCGGTTTGATCAGACAGTTCTTATCGAATCCGATCAGATCCGTCCGCCCTGCTTTCACGAGTGCCTCATGCACCAGATCATAATTATCCGGATTCCGGTACTGGATCAGTGCCCGCTGCATCGCCTTTTCATGCGGGGAATTCGGCACATATACCTTCTCCATCGTCCGCGGATCCACGCCAGTGTAATACATACAGGTTGATATCGTCGAAGGTGTCGGATAGAAATCCTGCACCTGTTCCGGCATATAACCCAGATCCCGCAGATATTCCGCCAGTTCCACCGCTTCTTTCAGAGTGGAACCCGGATGCGATGACATAAGATACGGCACCATATACTGCTTCAATCCAAGTTCCTCATTGATCCGTTTGTATTTCTTGCAAAATGCCTGAAAGACTGCATTTTCCGGCTTACCAAGCTTCATCAATACCTTGTCAGAGATATGTTCCGGTGCCACCTTCAGCTGCCCGCTGACATGGTATTTGCAAAGTTCCCGGAAGAATGTATCATCCTTGTCCGCCATTAGGTAATCAAACCGGATACCCGAACGGATAAATACTTTCTTCACCTTTGGCAAGCTGCGGAGTTCCCGCAATAATTTCAGATAATCGGAATGATCTACGATCAGATTCGGACATGGCTTCGGAAACAGGCACTGACGGTTCGCACAGACGCCGTATTTCTCCTGTTTCTTGCAGGCACGCTGCCGGAAATTCGCCGTCGGGCCTCCCACGTCATGGATATATCCCTTAAAATCCGAATCCTTCGTCATTTCCTTCGCTTCTTCTATAATAGAAGCATGGCTGCGTGTCTGTAAGGTCCGCCCCTGATGAAATGTAAGCGCACAGAAGCTGCATCCGCCAAAGCACCCGCGGTTACTGACCAGTGAGAATTTGATCTCCGATATCGCAGGAATCCCGCCCTGCGTCTCATAGATCGGATGATAGGTCTTCGTATACGGAAGTGCATACACTTCATCCATTTCTAACTCCGTCAGCGGATCTGCCGGCGGATTCTGGATCACATATAGATAATCCTTGTATTTCTCTACCAGAATCTTTGCGGTGATATGATCCGTATTATCATATTGTATCTTGAAACTCCGTGCGTAATTCAACTTATCTTCCTGCAACGCGTCATACGACGGAAGCTCAATGTAGTCCTCATACAGATGTTCCAGATTTCTTGCCTTGTAGACTGTTCCATGAATAAAGCTAAGATCCTTGATATCAATGCCGCTTTGCAGTGCATCTGCAACCTCCACGATTGCATGTTCTCCCATACCATAGATCACAATATCCGCCTGTGCGTCAACGAGAATCGAATGTTTCAACTTATTCGACCAGTAATCATAATGAGCCAGCCGGCGCAGACTTGCTTCGATACCGCCTGCCACAATTGACGCATCCTTGTATTTCTTCCGGATCAGATTGCAGTAAACGATCGTCGCGTAGTCCGGTCGTTTTCCCATCTCACCACCCGGGGTGTAAGCATCCGTGTGCCGTCTTTTCTTGGAAACAGTATAATGATTCACCATCGAATCCATATTTCCGGCACACACCAAAAAGGCAAGCTTCGGCCTGCCATAAATCGCAATCGAATTTTCATCCTTCCAGTCTGGCTGTGAAATGATTGCCACTTTGTATCCATGTGCCTCTAACACACGGCTGATGATCGCCGGTCCAAAAGATGGATGATCCACATAGGCATCTCCGATCACATAGACAAAGTCCGGCTGTTCCCAGCCCTTTAATTGCATTTCCTTCTGCGTGAGTGGAAGGAACCGCTCATCATATACATACTCCATGCCATGTTCACGCAGTGTTATTTTCTTATTTTCCACGTATTTTATCCTGTCTTTTACTCTTCCAAGGTTCTTCCGTCCTTGATATAATAATGTGCCGTTCCTGCACCTGTCGCAACAACCTGATCTGGATTCTTGATGTTCACAACCGGAACACCAATCTTATCCATAATCAACTTGTCCATACCGAAGATTTTGCTTCCGCCTCCGGCAAGAATAATGCCATGCTCGGAAATATCCGAAACAAGCTCTGGTGGAGCTTTCTCCAGCATGACGCGGATAGAATCTAAGATCTGATCTGTCTCCTCCTGACACGCCTCAATCATCTCAGACGATTTGACCGCCATCTTCGTCGGAAGTCCACGTACCAGTTCCTTGCCTCGCGCATAGCCGATTGCATCCTGTTCCCGTGGATACACAGAACCAATATCCTTCTTCAACTGCTCCGCAGAGCTTTCGCCGAGCAACACATTATGGCGCTTGCGCATATAACGGATAATTGCCTCATCAAAATCATCGCCACCAATCTTGATGGAACTGCTGTGTTGTACGCCGCCTCTTGCAACAATCGCAATGTCCGTCGTTCCCGCACCGATATCCACAACCATTGCTCCAACCGCCAACTCAATATCCACGCCTGCACCGATGGCTGCCGCAAATGGTTCTTCGAGCACATACACATTCTTAGCGCCTGTCCGATATACTGCATCGCACGCCGCTCGCCGCTGTACATCCGTGACGCCACTCGGCACGCAGACACAGATGTTTGGTTTTCCCCAGATCTTTCGTTTTGCAATCGCTGATTTCACGTAAATTTTAAGCATACGTTCCGTCATAATATAATCAGAAATAACGCCATTCCGAATCGGACGTGTCACCTCGATATCTTCCGGTGTTTTTCCCAGCATCTTTTTTGCTTTATTTCCAACTGCAATAATCTTTTTACTCTTCGCTTCATATGCGACTACAGATGGCTGGTTGACTACAATTCCTTTGTCTTTTATGTATATGACCGTGTTCGATGTTCCAAGGTCTATACCAATATCTATATTTACCACGTTTTATACCTCTTATCTTCTGGTTTCTTATTTATCTTCTCGTCGACCGGCTTATTACGCAAAAAAGCCGATGCTTAAATTATAAGCATCGGCTCTTATTTTTTCAACGATTATTTAAAATCTTCGCTTAGTAAATATTTCCGGCTGGAACCTTTTGCCTTTTCACGGTCGTCACATTTCAGCATTGCCTCATCGCAAGCCTTGAGCATACGATCAATATTTCCAGTCTCCATTGCCATCAGGAGATTCTTCACAGTTCCTTCTACAGAATCATCTGTCTTAAAGCCCTGCTGTTTGAAATATCCCTTTGCAATTGCAAGCATATCCTGTGTAGAAATGCCTTCCATATTGATCTGGTGTGTGAACTTGTCCTTTGCATCTCCAGCTGCTCCAAACAAGCGATTGATAGACTCCGTTGCACCAGTCAGGATCACTACAACATCATTTGCATCCTTAGCTGTAAGCTTCATCAACTCTGCCATCTTATCTGGTGCAATCAGACCTGCATTTTCAACAACCATACATCCGCAAGCAAGCTTTGACATCGCATCCGCAAGCTTTACCTTGTTCAACGCCTGCGCCTTGATCTTCGCGATTGTCTTTGCCTTGCAGATTCCCATATCGTAGAAGCTTCTTGCAAAATCTTCTCCGACACTGGTCAGACCAAATCCATGGTCACCCATCATGCATACATTACGGTTATTCTGATCAACTGTAATTGCATTGAATGTATCAACGAGACTCTTTCCAGATTTCTCCATCTTTGTATACTTCTCAAGGTAAGATGCAGCAAGTGGAAGTTTTCCTTCTTCAGCCGGCTGTGTCAGGTCAATCTGAATCGTATCTGCCTGTTCCGCTGCCTTCAGCGCTTCCTCTTCGGCCTTCTTTGCAGCCTCTAAGATCTTACGAGCTTCTTCGGCCTTTGCCTTTGCTTCCGCTTCTGCCTTTGCAGCTTCCTCTGCCACCTTCTTACGGGCCTCTTCTTCTGCCTTTGCAGCAAGCTCTTCGGCTGCCTTCTTCTTTGCTTCCTCTTCGGCTTTCTTCTTTGCTTCCGCCTCAGCATTCTTACGGGCTTCTTCTTCCGCTTTCTTACGTTTCTCTTCCTCAGCCTTTGCCTTTGCAGCTTCCTCCGCCGCCTTCTTCGCATCTGCCTCGGCTTTCTTACGAGCTTCCTCGGCTGCCTTTAATGCTGCCTCTTCGGCCTTCTTTGCTTCCTCTAAGATACGCATAGCCTCTTCGGCTTTCTTGCGGGCTTCCTCGGCTGCCTTCTTTGCTTCTTCCTCTGCCTTCTTGCGAGCTTCTTCTTCGGCCTTCTTCTTTGCTTCCGCCTCTGCCTTCTTACGAGCTTCTTCTTCGGCCTTCTTCTTTGCTTCCGCCTCTGCCTTCTTCTTGGCTTCCTCTTCCGCTTTCTTCTTTGCTTCCTCTTCGGCTTTCTTCTTTGCTTCTGCTTCGGCCTTCTTCTTTGCTTCTTCCTCTGCGCGCTTCCGGTTCTCTTCCGCACGTTTTGTTGCTTCTGCTTCGGCCTTCTGTGCCTGCTCTAAGATACGCTTTGCTTCTTCGGCTTTCTTCTTTGCCTCTTCCGCCTTCTTCAAAGCTTCCTGCTTTGCCTTGGCTCTTGCTTCTTCTTCCGCTTTCTTACGGGCTTCCTCGGCTGCCTTCAGACGTGCCTCTTCCGCTTTCTTACGTTTTTCTTCCTCTTCAGCCTTGATCCGTGCCTCCTCGGCTGCACGTTTCTCAGCGGCTGCTGCTGCACGCTGTCTGGCTGCTGCTTCTGCGATTCTACGCTCCTGTGCAGCCGCCTTTTCTTCTGCCTCTTTCAGCTTCTTTCTTCTGGCCTCTTCCTTCCGTTCAGCTTCCTCAATGGCTGCCTTCTTCTTAGCTACCTCTGCCTCGGCTGCCTTCTTTGCCAGCTCTTCCTGCGCCTTTTTCTTTTCTTCCTCCGCCTTATTCTCGGCTTCACCATACTGCGCAAGCTTTGATATTTCTGCACCAAGCGCATCCTCATCCTCATCGCCAAGATCGTACATACTCTTCACATCGTTGGTTGGAGTACTCCGATTTGGCACGATGCTGATGATATCATCAGCATCATCCTTGGATGTCTTGTTCTCCTGTGCTTTCCACTCTACACCATCGGAAATAATCGTTGTATTTCCCTGTTTTGAAAATGATACTTCGTCTTCTGCATCATCTCCACCAATTACTTTTACATCGCCACTGCCACCGGATAATTTTGTAGGACGCAATCTTGCCTTTTCATCATCCTGGGTCTTTTTCTTCTCAGGGGCTTTTTCTTCCTGCTTGTTACCCATGTCAATATTGAGACCAAGTCCTCCAGATGACTCTGTAGCTCCAAGGCCACCGCCCAGTCCTCCATGTCCTTTGCTCTCTGTCTTAACACCAGACAGTCCGCCACCTACTGGTGCTCCAAGTCCGCCGCCAGCTGGCTTATCTAAGGATTTTCCAGACTTATCTGCCTGAATGCCAACACTCATGCCAAGTCCTTCATCACTTGCTTTCTTTGGCTCTTCCTTCGCAGCTTCTTCTGCCTTCGCAGGTGCTGCTTCCGGTTCCTCATCCTCCAATTTAATACCAAGTTCTGCAGCTTTCTTACGACGTTTCTTCTCTTCGATTCTCGCAAGTTCTTCTGCTGACAGAGTTTTGTATTTTGGCTTATTGTGGTCTGCAGCAACTTCTGCATCATCTGCAGCTCCAGACAATTGCATTGCTTCCTGCTCTTTTTTCAATTTTGCAGCCTTGGCAGCTTTCTCTTTTTCTACCTGTGCTCTTACCGCAGCAATCAATGCTTCTCTTTGATCAATAGCCACTCCCATTGCCTCCTTTCAGTCATACCTTCTCGTCAAGAATTATCTGTATTCTTTCACACGTTTTAGCAAATTCTTCTTAACAGAATCTATCTTCAAAGATGCTTTTAACTCATCTCGTGAAGGTCCTTTTTGTACCGGCTGTTCTTCTTTTTCCTCAGCCTTTGGTGTTGTTGGGATCGAGTCTATGCTGATTCCAAGTGATGCAAGTAACGCTTCTGCCTCTCTCTGCATCTGCTCTTCCTTCTGCATGTTCTCTGTCATCTTATCCTGTGCTTCTTCCATAATCTCGTTGAAATTGTTCTCAATGACTTTCACTTCTTTGTGATAATCCGGGAATAATGATGACTTAAATACCGGGAAGTCCAACTTCTTCTCCGGTTTTGTTGTAAACGGAGCTACGTGGAACTCCTCTTTCGGTTCCTCGATTTCTTCCTCTGTCTCTGGTTCTTCTTCAACAGCTTCTTCTACTACTGTCTCCTCGATCTCCGGTTCTGACTCGGATTCCACCTCTGGCTCCGGTTCTACAACCTCCGGCTCCTCAATTTCTTCCTCAGTCTCCGGTTCTTCTTCAACAGCTTCTTCTACTACTGTCTCCTCGATCTCCGGTTCTGGTTCGGCTTCAATCTCTGGCTCCGGTTCTACAACCTCCGGCTCCTCAATTTCTTCCTCTGTCTCCGGTTCTTCTTCGACAGATTCTTCCACCGTCTCTTCGAT
>CAVKUW010000026.1:0-18306 GCA_963659815.1 Butyricicoccaceae bacterium | reverse complement strand
GTCTCCGGTTCTTCTTCAACAGTTTCTTCTACTACTGTCTCCTCGATCTCCGGTTCTGGCTCGGATTCCACCTCTGGCTCCGTTTCTACAACCTCTGGCTCCTCGATTTCTTCCTCAGTCTCCGGTTCTTCTTCGACAGATTCTTCCACCGTCTCTTCGATTTCCGGTTCTGGTTCGGCTTCAATCTCTGGCTCCGGTTCTACAGCCTCCGATTCTTCCTTCTCAGGTTTTGATTCCGGCATCTTCATCTCTCCGAATTCATCATCCACAGTTTCAGAGAAATCGTCAACCTCATATTCTTCCTCAAAATCTTCCGGCGCCAGTTCCACTGTCTGGAATTCAAACGTCGGTTTCTTGGCTGTTGTCACTTCTGCTTCCTTCGTCTCAGTCTCCTGCGTCACATGTTCCTTGGATGCAAGTTCCTCGATCGTATCCGCTTCTGCTTCAAAACCATCATCTTCATCTACTACGACTACATCTTTTGCAATTGTCCCTTTTCTATGTCTCATATCTTCCGCCTGCCCTGTTGTCTCTGCAATCTCTGATGAAATGTCACTATTTGATTCTTTCGGCTCTTCCGATGGTTTTGCATCTTCCGATTCCGATGTTACTTCTTTTGTTTCTTCTATATCAGCATCCGTTGTCTCAGATTCTTCCTCGTGTTTCTTTCTCTTCCGTCTCTGGAAAAATCCCTTCTTTTTTTCTTTTTCCGGTTCTTCCGCTTCTGTCTCAGACGCTTCCTCTGCCGTTTTTTGTTCTGATGTTTCTGTCACAGATGCTTTCTCTGTTGCTTCTTGTTCTGTCACAGTTGTTTCCTCAGACGTCTTCTGTTCTGTCTCATCCGCAACTGCCTCAGGCACTTCCGCTTCGGTTTCCGTTTTTTCTTCGGTAGCAGGTTTCCCTTCTGCCTCAGTCTTTTCAGCTTCCACTGCTGCCGCAGCTTCTGCCTTTTCCTGCTGTTTTTGTTTTTTCAGCAGTTTCTTTTCTTTCCGTTGCTCCTCGCGTTCCTGCTTTTTGAGCATCTTCTGCACTTTTTTCTCCGATCCGGCAGGTGTATATGAATCCTCATACATGATCGTAATCTCTGCCTCTTTCGGATGCATTCGCAGATCATCAGCTGCAAGCAGCTCCTGTTCTTCTGCTCGAAGTGCTTCCATATCCGGATCATCATCTAGAGCTTCAGTGTCTGCATATATATCGAAATATGTATCTACCTTTGCTTTTCCAGCTTCGATATCCAATATAATCTGGCTGTTATCGGAATTCTTGAACGATGCATGATATAACTCAGCCAGTGTCGCCGCCTCGTTCTGTTTTTCCTCTTTCTTGTAAAGCAGATATAACTCAAAGCTCCAGTCATAGTCCAGATTGTGTGCATACCCGGCAATCAATGGTTCCAGCGCCTTGTAATCGTCCGCATGTTCATGCTTATTCCAGACATATTCCATGTCCCGGCTGTCATATGCATTGGCATCAAACATATGCATATCGTAATACGTCTTTGCCAGCTGGAAATATCCCATCCGCAAATACAGCTCCACAAACGTATACAAAACTCGCTTCGATTCCGGTCCCAGACGATGCGCCATGATCAGACATCGTCTGGCATCCTTATATCTATCATTTTTTATGTAAATCTCTCCACACAGTCTCAGGAACTGTGGGTTCAGGGATTTTGTCAAATCCTGATGTTCCACTAACTCAAGTGCCAGACTATATTCTCTGGAATTCGCCAACTCTTTAATTTTATTTACACTCGCCATGCTGAGTCCTGCGCCCATGCCCTGTCACCTCTGTCAGTTTCATTTTACTTAGTGTCCTTCAAACACCTTTTCTACCTTCTCGATTACGGTGTCTTTCATGTTGCCTCTTGTCTTTTCATACTGCAATCCTGACTCCATAATCTCCAAAAGTTCCATTCTGTACTCGCTATCAATATCCTTGATGTATTCCATCAATACATCCTTCAGTTCAATGACATATTCCTTCGTCTGCATCTTTGCAAGCATCTCATCTGGATTGAACTTCGATGTACTCTTCATGTCTTCCTGCTTACGTCCACAGATCAGACATTCATCTGCACCAGCCTCGTTTACATAACCACAGTTACATGTCCAGATCATGCCATCGGTACGATACTTCTCGACTGCATCAATACCACGTTTCTCTTTAAGTGCAGATAATCTATGTAACGGCATGCTGACATCGATTGGCTGGTCGTTGCACGCGAATACACCACGGCTTGTCACATATTTGGAGATGCGTACCTTTGCATCCTTCAAAAGCAGAATATCCTTTGCAGGAAGCTTACACTCCATATCCTTGGATTCGATCAGAGAAACATTTCCTTTCTCAAATACAAAATCCAGATCCTTTAACAGCAATCGTTCTTCATACAGGTTTGTCAGCTCGACGTCTGCACGGATTGCGCGAATATCATCTTTGTTATAATTAAAGAAATCTGTAGAAATTGTTACCCCATTCTTAGAACCACGTAACCATACACGTACCGGTCTTGGCACCAGACGATTATAGTAGTTGCTGACATACAGAGATTTTTCTGTAACTGGATTTTCCTCTGGCTTCTTCTTCAGGCGAACAGCTGTACCAGAAGCGATCGTTCCTACGGAATAGCTTGCAAACTGTGTATAATTCAGTTCCACTCCTATTACCGCATCCGCTTTCTTTCTTGCTGCGATTGTCTGCAAACGCTTCAGTGCTGTCTCATTTACCTGCTCCAGCTTGCCTGTCAGCTTCTCACTCTCGGAATCTGACATCTCACTCACACCGGCTGCAAACCCCTTGAAAAAGTTCGAGCTCAATACAGACTGTACATTTACAAATCCCAAATACTCTACGATTTCGTAACCCTCAAAGCCCTGTCCGGACGTCAACATTACTTCTGCCATTTTTATTACCCTCCCAAAATAAAAATAATCGCTCAAATTTACCTTAAATGATACCATACTTCCGTCATATTTGAAAGACTTTTTGTATGCTTTATAACATTTTCATCAATTATTTTGTGCATTTTATGCAAAAATCACCAAATTTCTAAAATGCTAATGGATTTTTATTCTCATATTTGTGGAAATAAAACTCCAAATCAAAATAGGTATGCTCGTCGCTGTCCGCGATCATTTCCCAGTTCTCCAGTTCATCCAGATTCGGGAAATGTGTATCCGCTGCATAATCATAGTTGATCTTCGTCACATGCGCATACTTGCAATACGGAAGCAGCATCTCGTAGATCTGTCCTCCGCCGATTACAAAAAATTCCTTATCCTCATATTTTTTCAGTTCCTCGAACAGTTCTTCTTTCGAGTGAACAACCGTACCCCCTCGCACGGTATAATTCGGATCAGTCGATAAAATGATATTATCTCTTCCCGCAAGTGGCAGGCCATTTGGGAATCCTGCCAGTGTCTTTCTTCCGAGTACGACGACATTTCCCATTGTCGTCTGTCGGAAGAATTTGTGATCCTCTGGTATTGATACGAGCAGATCACCCTTGTTTCCAATCGCCCAGTTATTATCTACTGCTACTATTAAGTCCATATTACCCTCCAAATATTTCACTCTAAACCGCTATTGGTATGTTCTTGATCTGTGGTCCGGTCTGATAATCTTCGATCGTAAAATCATCAACCGTAAAATCATAAAAGTCTTTGACATTCGGGTTGAGCGTTACTTTCGGCGCCGGATACGTTGACCGGCTGATCAGTTCTTCCACGATTGGAATGTGTCTGTCATAGATGTGCGCATCTGCGATCACATGTACCAGCTCTCCCGGTTCAAACCCGGTTACCTGCGCCATCATATACACAAGTGCCGCATACTGTACAACATTCCAGTTGTTTGCCGCAAGCACATCCTGCGAACGCTGATTTAAAATTGCATTTAATTTATTTCCGGTCACATTAAATGTCACGCTGTACGCGCACGGATACAGATTCATCTCAGACAGATCCTGATGCACATAAATGTTTGTCATAATTCGACGGCTGTATGGATTGTTCTTCAGATCATAGATTACACGATCGACCTGATCCATCATCCCCTCTTTGTATTTGTGCTTCACACCGAGCTGGTAGCCATACGCCTTGCCGATAGAGCCATCTTCATCTGCCCACGCATCCCAGATATGACTATGCAGATCATTTACATTGTTTGACTTTTTCTGCCAGATCCAAAGAAGCTCATCAATCGCAGACTTGATATATGTCTTGCGCAGCGTGATGGCCGGAAATTCCTCCGCCAGATTATACCGGTTTACAACGCCAAACCGTTTAATCGTGTACGCTGACGTTCCATCCTCCCATTTCGGGCGCACCTTCTCGCCTTTTGTATCGTAACCATTCTCAATAATATCCTTGCACATCGAAATGAACAAATCATCTGCTTTACTCATGTTCTGTCTCCTTCTTCTATTTTGTGCAGTATTCACAGCCGCGGTTGTGAATATGTGCCAATCTTATTTTTTCTTCTTGTAATTTTATCTTTTTCTGTTAACATAATACCCACGGAGGTACATTCTATGATTCCAAAAGAATTCGGGCCTCGTCTAAAAATTTCGCGTCGTCAAAAACATCTCAATCAAACCGACATTTCCAAGCGACTCAATATTACAAGACAAGCCTACAGCAACTATGAAACGGGAAGATGTGCGCCGCCAGTGGATGTTCTGGCTGAACTCACCATACTTCTCGAATACGATTTCTTTTCTATTTTTCTGGAAGCGGCTGCTTCCAAATTATTTCATTCTAATTTTCAATTTTATCCAGAAAGCGAGGATCTATCATGTCAGACACAACCAGCTTCGGAGCTATGCTCATTCGTCTCCGACTCCACTCCGGTTACACCCAGAAAGAAATAGCCGCATCGACCGGCATCTCACGTTCATCGTATTGTCATCTGGAAGCGGACTACCGAAAGCCAACGATGGAATTTTTTATTAAGCTCTGCATCTTCTACAAGCAAAATCCCGTGAAGCTGCTGCTTCCACTTTTCCCAGCAGATTCGATGGATTCACAGAAGCATTATCTGCAATATTTAAATTCGTTATGTGAAATAAGATACAAAGCAGACACAAAACGCAACCGAAAGCGCAATGTCAAATGCTGGTCTAAGAAGTAGCATCGAAGTTGTATCCGATCAGAAATCCGGCTTCTGCCTGTTTCCGGTTCTTCTCATACGGATTCGTCTCTGAATACTGGATCTGCGTCGTTGTCTCACCACCAGTGACATACGTTCTGCCGCATTCCGGACAGACTCCCATCTTCAATGTCACATTTGCCGATATCAGCTTTGCGCCCGGCTCGCTGCTCTTCTGAATCGCATTCGCCACGTGCTCACGTTCATGTGCACTCACCTCTGCGTACGACTCTCCTGCTGCAATTTTGCCCGGTGTCTTAAATGATACATCCGGCTCGTTCGAACCATCGACGTACTCCCGGTTCTTACACGTCTCACACTCAACTGGTTTTACCTTCGAAGATGTGTCGACGGTATTATCCGTATTGACCGGTGTCACACGGCTGACATTGCTGTATGGAATTATATAATTGTTGCTCATTGAACCAATATTCATTCCATCACCTCAAAAAATAAGGTAACCAGACAGGTGATCTGCATGGTTACCTTTATTTTACTATATTTCGCTTATATCTACAAGAGAAAGATTGTGGCGGTCAGACGACTCCAAGCTTGTAAGAAGCGCATGTGCGGTATCTAAACTTGTGAGGACTGTCACACCTGTCTCAATCGCATTTCGACGGATCACGAAACCGTCCTTACTGTGTTCTACGCCCTGTGATGGTGTATCAATAACCAGATCGATCTCATGTGACAGGATCAGATCCAACAGGTTCGGAGAAGGTTCCTCTACCTTGTTGATTGGTTTTGCCGGAACTCCATTCTCATTCAGAACACGGCAGGTACTTCTCGTGGAGTAGATCTCGTAGCCGAGTGCTGTAAACCGCTGTCCGATCTCTACAGCATCTAACTTATCAGAATCCTTAACCGTCAGGATCATCTTCTTATACTTCGGCAGATTCACACCATTTCCAAGGAACGCCTTGAACAATGCCTCGTTGTAATTCTTGGAAATACCAAGGCACTCACCGGTTGATTTCATCTCAGGACCAAGGCTGATCTCGGCACCACGGATCTTCTCGAAGGAGAATACCGGCATCTTGATTGCGAAGTATTCGGACTCTGGCTGCAAGCCCGGTGTATAACCCATATCCTTAATCTTCTCACCTGTGATGACTCTCGTTGCAAGATCAACGATCGGGATACCGGTTACCTTACTGATATATGGTACGGTACGGCTTGAACGAGGGTTCACCTCAATGACATACACCTCATCCTGATATACGATAAACTGAATGTTAATCAGTCCGATGACATGCAGGCTGTTCGCAAGCTTCTTCGTGTAGTCTTCGAGCACGCGCTTAATCTTCGGAGTAATCGTCTGTGCCGGATAGACAGAAATACTGTCTCCGGAATGGATACCCGCACGCTCGATATGCTCCATGATACCCGGAATCAGGATATCATCGCCATCACACACAGCATCAACCTCAATTTCCTTACCCATCAGATATTTATCAACCAGAACCGGATGCTCCTGCTCATGACGATTGATGATTTCCATAAACTCAATGATATCTTTATCAGAGATCGCAATCTGCATACCCTGTCCACCCAATACATAGGAAGGACGGACAAGCACCGGATAGCCAAGTTCATTGGCAGCTTCCAGAGCTTCATTTACCGTAAATACAGTCTTACCGGCTGCTCTTGGGATACAGCACTTCTCCAGAATCTCATCGAACAGCTCGCGGTCTTCGGCTGCATCGACATTCTCAGCACTTGTACCAAGGATTGGCACGCCCATCTCCAAAAGTGCTTCGGTCAGCTTGATGGCAGTCTGTCCACCGAACTGTACAACTGCGCCGTCCGGCTTCTCGATATTTACGATAGACTCCACATCCTCTGCTGTCAGCGGCTCAAAATACAGACGATCTGCAATATCGAAGTCCGTACTGACTGTCTCCGGGTTGTTATTTACAATAATGGTCTCATAGCCCTTGTTCTTCAATGTCCATGTACTGTGTACCGAGCAGTAATCGAACTCGATACCCTGTCCGATACGGATTGGACCGGAACCAAGTACCATGATTTTCT
Source organism: Butyricicoccaceae bacterium (assembly GCA_963659815.1). GTDB lineage: Bacteria > Bacillota > Clostridia > Lachnospirales > Lachnospiraceae > Coprococcus_C. The sequence goes on along the minus strand of CAVKUW010000026.1, from coordinate 11,115 downwards.
TCTTGTTCTCGTCCACTTCGACTTCGGATTCGCCATCGTAGCAGGAATAATAATACGGTGTCTCCGCTTCAAACTCAGCTGCACAGGTATCTACGATCTTGTAGGATGCATGAATACCATAGCCATAACGAAGCTCCTTGATTTCCTTTTCCTTCTTGCCTGTAATCTGTGCAATTACCTTGTCCGGGAACTCCATACGCTTTGCTTCCTGCATCATTTCCTTTGTGATTTCCGGTGCCTCGCGCAGCAGTTTTTCTTCCTGAACGATATTGTTGATCTTGTCGATAAACCAGATATCTACCTTCGTGATATCATGGATTTCCTCTGCAGGAATTCCTCGTCGCAATGCTTCTGCGATAACGAAGATACGACGGTCATCGACACGGTGCAGCATCTCATGAATCTTTTCCGTTGGAAGATCATTGTAGTTCTCATAAATCAGGCTGTCCACATGCTGTTCGAGGGAACGAAGTGCCTTCATCAATGCGCCCTCGAAGTTCGTACAGATACTCATAACCTCACCGGTTGCTTTCATCTGTGTAGTCAGCTTCCGGCTCGCCTTGATGAACTTATCAAATGGAAGTCTTGGCATCTTGACTACGACATAATCAAGTGCTGGCTCAAAGCTCGCATAGGTCTTACCTGTGATTGCATTCTTGATCTCATCGAGATTATATCCAAGTGCGATCTTCGCAGCTACCTTTGCGATCGGATAACCGGTTGCCTTAGAAGCAAGCGCAGAAGAACGGCTTACTCGTGGATTTACCTCGATTACACAATACTCAAATGTCGTTGGATGCAATGCAAACTGTACGTTACATCCACCCTGGATACCAAGCTCTGTAATGATATTTAAAGCGGCACTACGAAGCATCTGGTATTCCTTATCTGCCAGTGTCTGAGATGGTGCAACAACGATGGAATCACCCGTATGGACACCAACCGGATCGAGATTCTCCATATTACAAACTGTAATACAGGTACCGTTCGCATCACGCATTACCTCATACTCGATCTCTTTCCAGCCTGCGATACAACGCTCGACCAGAACCTGTCCAACACGGGACAGACGCAATCCGTTCATCAGAATTTCTACGAATTCCTCTTCATTATGTGCGATACCACCGCCGCTTCCGCCAAGTGTATATGCCGGACGCAGTACGATCGGATATCCGATCTTCTGTACAAACGCCAGACCATCCTTGATGTTCGTTACGACTTCCGATGGTGCACACGGCTCATGGATCTTCTCCATTGTCTTCTTGAATTCCAGACGGTCTTCTGCTTTCTTGATCGTCTTTGAAGATGTACCAAGCAGTCTTACATTATGCTCTTTTAAGAAACCGGACTCCTCCAGCTCCATCGCAATATTCAGTGCTGCCTGTCCACCCAGTGTCGGAAGCACGCTGTCTGGTTTTTCCTTCTTGATAACTGCCTTTACAACCTCTGGTGTCAAAGGCTCAATATATACCTTATCTGCGATATCCTTATCTGTCATGATGGTGGCAGGATTCGAGTTGATCAAAACAACGCAGATGCCCTCTTCCTTCAAGGAACGACATGCCTGTGTACCAGCATAGTCAAACTCTGCCGCCTGTCCAATAACGATCGGGCCAGATCCAATAACTACAACCTTTTTTACGTGTGGATTCTTTGGCATTATTTAGACACCTCCATCATATTCATAAACTCATCAAACAAAAATCCTGTATCGAGTGGACCTGCACAGGCTTCCGGATGGAACTGTACCGTCTGAACATTCTTTCCAAGGTAATGCACACCCTCGATCGTCTTATCATTTACATTGATAAAGCTTGGCTCTGCAATGTCACGATCCAGTGTCTCTTCCTTTACCACATAGCCATGATTCTGTGTTGAAATATATACTTTTCCTGTCTTCAAATCCTTTACTGGATGGTTCGCACCACGATGTCCATATTTCATCTTCTGTGTATCGGCGCCATTCGCAAGTGCCAGAAGCTGATGTCCCAGACAGATTGCGAAGATTGGGATCTTCGTTGCGAAAAGCTTCTTGATTTCCTCGATTGTCTTCACGTTATCCTTCGGATCACCAGGGCCGTTTGTCAGCATAATGCCGTCCGGTTCATCCGCAACGATCTCCTCCGCCGGAGTCTCTGCCGGATATACAGTCACCGCACAGCCACGCTCCAACAGGCAGCGCACGATGTTCTTCTTCACACCAAGATCGATGACTGCTACCTTATAACCATCGCCAGGGAAGCTCATCTTCTCTTTACATGTGACATCCAATACAACATGTCCCATCTCCCATGCCTTGATCCGCTTGATGCAATCATCTTTGTCGAAATTCTCATTCGTTGTGATCATACCCTTCATCGTACCTTTATCACGCAGGATCTTTGTCAGGGCACGTGTATCAATCGCCTCAATTCCGGTAATATCATTTTCTATAAGAAATGACTCGACACTTTCCTCACTTCGGAAGTTGCTCGGACGCTTCGCCAATTCTCTGACAATAAAGCCAGACTGCCACGGACGCTCTGCCTCCATGTCTTCCTTACAAATACCATAGTTACCAATCAATGGATACGTCATACAAACAGACTGTCCTGCATAAGAAGGATCTGTCAGTACTTCCAGATAACCAGTCATCGATGTGTTAAACACGATTTCACTGATAATTTCTTTGGTCGAACCGATGCTTCTTCCCTCGAATACATGACCGTCTTCCAGTATCAGAAATGCTTTCATAGTCTTTGTCCTTTCTTCTTAGATTTACTTGTAAAACAGGAATTTTGCTCAAAAAAAAAGAGTGAAACTAAAGAATTACATAGTTATCCGAAGCTCTTTTTTCTCAAATTGCAAAAATTATACATCAATTTTCGACATAGTACAACCCTTTTTTCAGATTCTTTTATTCTTCTTTTGTTCTTCTCTTTCCAGGCGGCTGTAAATGCATCCACAATAGTCCTGCCGGTACAGGTGATACTCCCGTGACAGCTCGATGGAATGTGCATATCCATTCTTTTTCTTGAAATCACTGTACAGATATGCGACACCGTATTTTTCTGCCATCCGCTCGCCGATCTCGTTCAACCACGCTGCATTTTTATGCGGACTGATCGATAATGTCGTCGTGAAAATGTCAAAGCCATGCTCTTTCGCATACCGGACGGTCTCTTCTAACCGCAGCTCATAGCACTTATAGCAGCGGCATCCCCGCTCTGGTTCTTTCTCCAAGCCTTTTGCAATCGCATAAAATTTCTCTGGCTCATACGCGCCATCACAGACAACCACATTTCGCGCAAACTCTGCTTCCTGCGTAAACCGTTTCAATTCTTCGATCCGCTTTTCATATTCTGCTTTTTCTGTAATGTTTGGATTGTAAAAAAAAGCTGTGATATCATATTCCTCATATAATACACTCAGCACATGGGAACTGCACGGTGCGCAGCATACATGCAATAGCATTTTATTTGGATTTTTTACATTTTGATTTATTTCCTTGTCCATTTTATCCCTTCCTTGTCACTTCGACGAAAAAAGTCGTCCATTCGGCATACAAAAACAACGATTTTTGTGCAATATTCACAGTTGACTTTAGCAATAATATACAATATACTAAAATCAATAAAAGAACTATAATATGATTAGTTATGATTATATATTTTTACAGCTTGAAGGGCAAGAGTAAAAACGATAGAATCGCTATATGGGAGGTAAGGAACTATGACAGTGGATCAGGCAGTTAAGAAATTCAAATTGGAGCCACTTAACGTATATACGGCTAAGGCAAAAGCAAAGGAACTGAACGTAGAGGAAGTTCTGTACATGAACGTTCAGAAGAACAAATATGCCTACATCGTAAAAGACGGCGCACGTGGCTATGTACTCTATCAGGATGAGAAGAGTATCTACTCCAAGATGTACAAAGGTCTTAAGATGACACCACTTGAGCCATAATTGTACATAGAATATTTGTTTATACATAGAAAAAACGGAGCTTAAAATTTAAGCTCCGTTTTTTTATTCCATATATTTATCTTTGTAGAAAAACTTCACATGCTCTACGCATTTTTCATTCAGCTCTACAACGACCGCTTCTGTCCGATTCTTGCTGTTGTTGATAAACACGCACCACTTCTCTTCCCGGTCAGGGAAACAGGAGGTATAATCCCGGATCACCATATCTGGATGTGCCTGTCGTTCATTGTCAAACAGGATAGATGTATATGGTAACACCTTCTGAATCTTACCCGCTTCAAACTCATACACCTTTTTTCGGGATGACCGCTTCACGATCTTTGAGATCTCACAATCTCCATTTACAAATATATACTCATATTCCAGCTCCTGTCGTGTCGCTGTAACGATCGTAAGTGCAATACCGATAATCAGAATTGACGGTCCAACCCAGCCTGCCATAAATGTCCAGATTCCAAATCCGATAACCATCAAAGCAACGGATGCCACAATGGGCATCCAATCCTTTGCTTTTAATTTCTTTTGTACTGCGTATTCTGCATAGCCTTCCATGCTTACATTTCCTTTAATGACTCATCAATCGCCTTAGCTGCCTTCTTACCAGCACCCATTGCAAGGATAACGGTTGCAGCACCTGTAACAACATCACCGCCGGCATATACATGCTCACGTGTACTCTCACCAGTTTCTTCGTTGACGATGATACCGCCCCACTTCTGTGTCTCCAGACCTTCGGTTGTCTGACGGATCAATGGGTTTGGTGACTGTCCGATTGCGATAACAACTGTCTCAACTGGAAGAATTGTGTTTGAGCCTTCGATTGGCTGTGGACGTCTACGTCCGGAAGCATCCGGCTCACCAAGTTCCTGTGCAACAACCTCAATACCAGTTACCCATCCATCTTCTCCGTGGATCTCAACCGGGTTGTTCAGGAGCTTGAAGATTACGCCCTCTTCCTTTGCATGCTCGACTTCTTCCTTACGGGCAGGTACTTCCTCTGCGCCACGACGATATACAATATAAACTTCCTCTGCACCAAGTCTCTTAGCCGTTCTTGCTGCATCCATTGCTACGTTACCAGCACCGACAACAGCAACACGCTTGCCGACCTTGACTGGTGTTGGAACTTCGCCCTTCTTATACCCCTTCATCAGATTGACACGTGTTAAGAACTCATTGGCTGAATATACGCCAAGGAGGTTCTCGCCTGGAATCCGAAGGAAATTCGGAAGTCCGGCACCCGTTCCAAGGAATACCGCGTCAAATCCACGTGCAAACAGATCATCAACCGTGAGAGAACGTCCAATTACAACGTTTGTCTCCAGATCTACACCTAGATCTGTAATATTTTCCAGTTCCTTTGCAACCAGAGACTTTGGAAGACGGAACTCAGGGATACCATAGCTTAACACACCGCCAGCCTTATGTAATGCCTCGAAGATTGTTACATCGTAACCCTTCTTCGCAAGCTCACCTGCACAGGTAATACCAGCAGGACCAGAACCAACAACTGCAACACGCTTGCCGTTCTTCTCGATGTTCAGCTCTGCCTTCTCTCCGTGTGCCATGTGGTAATCTGCTACGAAACGCTCCAGACGTCCGATGGATACAGACTCACCCTTGATACCACGGATACATCTACCTTCACACTGATTCTCCTGTGGGCAGACACGTCCACAGATAGCAGGAAGTGCATTCTCACTTGTAATGATCTCGTATGCCTTCTCGAAGTTACCGGCAGCTACCTGCTCGATAAATCCAGGAATCGGTACGTTAACCGGGCATCCAGTCATACAAGGTCTGTTCTTACAGTTAATACATCTGGTTGCTTCCTCCATTGCCATCTCGGCTGTATATCCAGTTGCAACCTCTTCAAAGTTTTTATTTCTCACATTCGGGTCCTGCTGTGGCATAGGAACCTTTGTTGGACTCATATTTGGCATCTTTCGTTCCCTCCTAATTCTGCATCTGATCTGCCTGAAGCTTCATCATACACTCATGCTCTTCTTCCTTGAAGAATGTCTGACGCTTCATACACTGATCGAAATCAACTTCAAATCCATCGAAGTCCGGTCCATCTACGCAGGCAAACTTTGTCTCGCCACCAACTGTGACACGACATCCACCACACATACCTGTACCGTCGATCATGACCGGATTCAAAGAAACGGCTGTCGGAAGGTTGTATTCCGGCTTCTTTGTAAGTGCTACTACAAACTTCATCATGATCAATGGTCCAATTGCGATTGCGTGGTCATACTGTACACCAGCATCCAGAAGCTCCTGCAGCTTCTTTGTAACAACACCCTTCTCGCCAAGAGTACCATCATCTGTCATGATATATACATTGTCACAGAACTTCTCGAACTTCTCCTTGAGAAGTACAAGCTCTGCCGTACGTCCGCCGATGATCACATCCACCTTTGTTCCCTGCTCAGCAAGCTTCTTTGCCTGTGGGTAAAGTGGAGCTGCTCCAACACCACCTGCAATACCAATCACGCGCTTCCACTCTTTATTGAGCGGTGCCGGCTGTCCAAGTGGTCCTACAAAATCCTGAAGGTAATCACCCTCATTCAGTCTTGCCATCAATGTAGTTGAATATCCAACCACCTGGAAAATAATCTCAACTGTATTGCGCTCGCGGTCAAAATCCGCAATCGTAAGAGGAATACGCTCGCCATCTTCATCCACTCTGACGATGACAAACTGTCCTGCTTCACAGCGTGCAGCTACATAAGGAGCTTCAATCTCCATCATGACAACAACCGAATTTAAGACTTCTTTTTTTACAATCTTATACATGGTCTACCCCTATCTCTTAAAAATTTACTTTATACTTACGCATCGTTTCTCGTGCGTCATTATCTGATAAATTATATCACATATACTTTCATAATCAAAGTTTTTCTTGAAATTTCTATCTATTTTTATACAATTTCATCGAAAAAACTTGCTTCATGCAGCATCGACATCAATGCATCATCCCCCTGCAGGGAAAGCGCCATAAACCCATATCCGTCGTTCATCCGCACAGACACGCCAAGCATATTTGCGATATCATCGCAGAAATGCCGCTCCGACATCGTCACGACCAGTCTTCTGCAAAATGCCTGTTCTGCCAGCCGTACTGCTGCATCCAGCACATACCGCACATGCTCATCAAAGCTCTCAAAACGTTCCACATACATTGTATCATCGTAAATATCATAGGAAAACATGCCCGCCAGACGTTCTTCCACCTGTCCGTCATCCATACGCATACCATCCTCGTACACGGCAACCACATCACCATTCTGGCAGCGATGCTCCATGCACATCTGCTCCAGATACTGTGGCGTCCGGTGCGCGTAAATCTGATATTTCTTTGCAAGCGCATCATTTACCTCGCCGGAAAGATGCTCCAATATATCCGCGCGTTCCTCATGCAAGTCCTTCAGATTCTTCGTATAATATCCTTCCTCACCGGAAAGATCATCCGGTACGACATCCTCGTCCTCCAGCTCCGCAATATCAATATCCAGTTCCAAGGTATGAAAGACCTTCTCAAACCCAAGGCTCTCATAGTACTCTTCCCGTTCCGGCATCAAAAATGTAAATGTTCTGCCGTCCTTCTTCATATCTGCAAGCACACGCTGCATCATTCGGCGCATGATGCCCTGCTCCCGATATTCCGGTTTCACAGCCACTCCGACTATGTAATAGCACAGTTCCTTTTTTCCTTCTACCTGCATCTCATAAGGATTCAGATGGATCATGCCTGCCAGCACATCTCCCTTATAGGCAAGTAAAATTTTATTTTGCTTACAAATCTCTGTAAAATAATAATCCGCAAACTCCTCTGGATCATCAAATATTTCATCCCACATCTGCCGAACCTCCGCAAGCACCTCCGGTTCGCCTTCAAAATATTTGAGCCTGCAACTGTCTCCGTCACTCATGAAACTAAAATATCCTCCTATTATCTCTTATTTTTATCTTTTGCACAACCCATACATCCCATGCATGGATTGGCAGCACTTTCTACAGTATCATCCACCACACGCGAGCTGCGATAATCGAAATTATCAATCGTCTCAATCAGGCAGATCGCCTGGGAACTGATTCCCTGTCCCTGTCCGGTAAATCCAAGTCCCTCCTCCGTGGTTGCCTTGATATTTACCTGATTCTTATCAATCTGCAGCCGTACCGCAATGTTCTCCCGCATTGTCCCAATATACGGTGCCAGCTTTGGTCGCTGTGCGATCACCGTCGCATCCACATTTCCAATCACATAATTGCCCGCGTCTAACAGCTTACGCACCTCCTCCAGAAGCCGCATGCTGTCCGCCCCTTCATACTTCGGGTCAGTATCCGGGAAATGCTGTCCAATATCTCCAAGTGCAGCTGCCCCAAGCAGTGCATCCATAATCGCATGCACCAGCACATCCGCATCCGAATGTCCAAGCAAACCTCTCTCATATGGGATCTCCACGCCTCCTAAGATCAGGCGTCGTCCCTCTACTAATTTATGTACATCATACCCCATGCCAACTCTCATGGTCATTACGCTCCTTTATATCGAACAAAACCAAAGTGTCGTACTATAATCTATCATATTTACCTCGTATATGCAAACGTTTCCTTCTGCCATGGAAAGAATTGTCACAATTTGCTTTTCTATATTTACGAATCCGCCATTTCATTGTAAAATGTTACTATCATAGGCATAAAATGAAATGTACTGTACAAATTTATACATAATGAGGAGGATTTATTATGGGAAGATCCGGCGGTGGCGGCGGCTTTAGCAGCGGCGGTCACGGTGGCGGCAGTCATCATGGTGCAAGTTTTAGCGGCGGTGGAAGCAGTTTCCACAGTGGCGGTGGTTCACGCGGAGGCGGTTTCAGCAGCGGTCCGAGAGGCTACGGTTTTGGCGGTGGTCCAAGACCTCATGGTCCGGGACCACATCACTATCACGGAGGTCCGGGTATGCCACCCCCTCCACCACCAAGAAGAAGATATTATGGAGGCAGAACGACTTACGTATATACGAACGGCGATCGCAGAAGCAGTGGCGGCGGTGCTTTTGCAACAATCATTCTGTTCATGATCATCCTGATCATTTTCTCCAGCTATATGCAGTTTAATGGCGGTTATACAGGTGGTGAGCTCAGCGACACTCGTATTTCTGAGTACGCAGAGGATCAATATAATACAATATTCAGCGGTCGTGAGGACGGACTGCTCTTGGTCGTAGATGAAAACGACAACGGTCAGTTCAAATATGGTGTCAAAGCCAACGTACTCATGGATAATTATATCAACGATATGATTTCTGCATACCAGAACAACTACAACGACGATCTTGGTATCCAGTTAAAAGGCATGATGGAAGACACTTTGGAGATCATGCAGCAGGATGGCATCTCAAAGATCAAATCCGACAAGGCATTTGACTCTCACTGCTATCGGGATGATTTAAACTGGATTGATACAAAGAACAACGTCGTAACCGGTGCTCAGGAATTCTACGACGCAACGGGAATCCAGTTCTATGTTATGTTTGTAAAGACACATACCATCGCCAAGGCAACGAATCATTCTGCCGGCGTATTCAAGGTACTGATCATCGCAGCGACAGTTATCATTGTTGTATGTATCCTCTTCTCCTGGTGGAAGAAGCGTACGGCACAGAAGAACAAAGAGCAGGAAGACTTAGAGCGTACATTAAAAACACCGCTTGAAACCTTTGGTTCCACACCAATGGATGATTTAAAGGCAAAATATGATAATCAGGATAATAATCAGTCATAACTGATAATCCAAATTTGCTAATTTATAAGAAAAAGGGAATGCTTCCATGTAATTCATGAAAACATTCCCTTTTCTTCTACCATGCAGTTGCAATATCTAACTGATTTGGATTTGACGCTGCAAATCCGCCTGTATCTACTACAATCGCTGTACCAAGGCTACTCTCTACGAGAGATCCTCTCGGATGTGTATTCAGATCTGCGGCAACCATAACATAATCACCGTACATTTTTACACCATCCTCGCGAACCCAATACTGCCCTGGGATTCCCATTCCCTGCATAGTTGCTACGACACCATTCATATCCAAGTTGTAATATGTTTCTTTTCCGCTTGGTCCGTAGTTTACACCCTTGGATGCAGTCAACTTTCCGTCACCGGTCTGATTTGTATATGTAGCCACATATGTCTGTGCATTCTGTGAAGCTTTCAAAACTTCCTTCTCTGCATAATATGCCTCTACTGTTGCTAAGAATTCATCATAATTGTCGCGAACTGCCAATACCTTGTCCCGCTCGTCGCTCGCTATCAGGGACGGCTTGATCTCAACTGGTAATGACTTTACATGTGCGATGAACTCCGAATAAACCGGATTCGTCTGTACTTCGATCATTGTCTGAAGCATGCTTTTGTCTGCAACCGATGTTTCTTCTATCATATTTGTCACATTCATATTTGCCTGAAACTTCGGTGTGAGTTTTGCTACATCAGTCGTTACAGTCTTTGTCATATCATTCCCAATACTCTCTGTAACTTTCGCTGCCTGAACAGCTTCCCCGATGCGCTCCTGCGTTGTAACTGCTGCAAGCACCATAGACTCTGTTGTCATTGCCGGTGCCGGAGCTTCCGCAAGTACCTCTGTTACCTTCTCATTTGTTGTGCTATTGGCTTTGTAATCTTCCAATAATGTTGGTGCGTATAAACATACCGCTAAGATCATCACAAACCCTATCATTAGCTTGTCGATGTTTAACCTCATCTAATCACTCCTTTTCCAAAACCGTTTGTTCGCAACAAACTTCCCCTATTTAACATCATGTTTGTTAACTTGTCAATACATTTTTGAAATTTTTTAGAAATATTTGAAACATTTTTGTAACATTTTTTGATGTTTTGTCACAATTAACCACATTTCCTGCATAATTTACATATTTTAGAACAGCATCCGAACGGATTCGACAACCAATCATCGACAAAAAGACATAAAAAAATCTCACGCCTTATCTGGCATGAGATTGCATATTGCATCAATTCTATATAGAATTTCAGACATAAAAAGTAGCGGAAGGGGGATTTGAACCCTCGACACCACGGGTATGAACCGTGTGCTCTAGCCAACTGAGCTATTCCGCCATA